>JBFLXJ010000024.1 GCA_040757085.1 Bacillota bacterium
AAAGATCCTTTCTGGGAGACGGTGTATGCTGAGACATGATGATCCAGGGCCACAACCTCAGGAAGGGGACATTTCCTCAGTCCGGTTGAACGTTAATTGGGGTGACATTTTCTCAGTCCGTTGACAGGACACCCCCTCATCACCGAGCAGGGTTAGTGGGCTCCAGGTAGAATTCGCCTTTGTAAGCGCCGCCACCCTATATGTGAGGGTGGAAACCCGGAATGGAAGGAAGTCTCATGACACCCAAGCCAGACGAGATGCCCGGACAAGCGAACGTTGCGGCCGAACAGCAAAACCGCACGACCGTCGAGGACAGGGTTTACGAGAGGATAAAGACTGCAATAGCCAAACGTTACATCGGACCCGGCCGGCAACTGGTCGAAGAAACGCTCGCAAAGCAACTGGGCGTCAGCCGAACACCGGTGCGAGCAGCGATAAGACGCCTGGTCTACGAGGGATTCGTAGAGGTCGTCCCCCATCGCGGGGCTTTCGTAATCAAACCCACCATAAAGGAAATCGATGATACCTTCGCCGTGAGAATCCAGCTCGAACGCTTGGCTGCACGCCTGGCCGCAGCCAACGCGACCCCGGCGGATATTGATTACCTGGAGCGACTCGTGAGGGAAGAAGCCAGTAGATTCGACCGCCGCAACGTGGATGCCTACTACCGCGTGAACGACGCCTTCCACCTCAAGATAGCCGAAATGGGGAGCAACAAGACCCTGCACAGGTTCGTGGCAGACGTCCTGTCGAGGGTCAACATCTACCTTATCCTCTTCGACCCATTAGTGCACCTCGAGTTCAACCCCTCCATCGAGGAACACCACTCGATCGTGGATAGGCTCCGGCATCACGATGCTGAGGGCGCAGAGCAGGCCATGTGCGCACACCTGGAAAGCACGCTGGCCGGCCTCGAGCTGGACAAGGTCCCCGAGCAATACCCTGATGACTATCTGGTCGTGTGACGCCACCAGCAGGCCCCTTACCCCCTCCCGGGCTAAGATGGCCAGGATTGGCCGCGCCAGGGCGCCGAGGCACGTGCCCTCCAGGCGAACTCAACCCGGGAAACTCAGGCAGGAGAGGAAAAGGTCCTGGTAGCCAGGCAGCGTCAACAACTCCACATACCTCACCGACCTCGCCAGAGACGCCGCCTCCCGGCGCTTACCCTGCGAGACGAGGGCCAGGTAGGCCCCCATACCCGCTGCGTTGCCCGCCCGTACAAACCTCTCCGGAGGTAGCCGCGGGAACATACCCGTCGCCATGGCACTCTCGGGATCGATACCCGTCCCGAAGGCACCCGCCAGGTATACCACGCGTACTTCCTCCACCCCAGTACCCGTGGTGCGAAGGAGTCCTTCGATGCCCGAACGCACGGCCGCCTTGGCAAGTTGCAACTGCCGGATGTCCTGCTGCGTCAGGGCAATTCCACCGAGACGGAATTCCAACCCGCCGGGCCCTTCCACCACCCCCGGTTGACCGCGATTTAGCCTGCCGCTTTCGTCCATGATCCCTTTCTTCAACAGGACCGCCAGAACGTCTATCAGGCCAGCCCCGCAAAAACCCACCGGTTCTCCTCCACCGACCACGCTGAAGCGGACTTCCTCACCCTGCAGCCACACGCGGTCGATAGCCCCCGCCAGCGCGCGCATCCCCCGGGAAACGTGCCCGCCTTCGAAGGCCGGCCCCGACGCGCAGGAACAGCTCGTCACCACGCCATCCCGGGCAAGCGCGATCTCCGTGTTGGTGCCCACATCTATCGCGAGCGCCACACCCTGCTGTTCACGGAGCCCGGTGGAAAGCAGCACAGCCACGTGGTCGCCCCCCACATACCCCGCAACGCACGGCATGAGATACACGTACGCGCCGGGGGCCAGATACATCCCCAGGTCGCGGGCCTTGACCTCCAGGGGGCCAGTCAGGGCGGGGACATACGGGGCGCGCGCCAACTGGGACACCCCCAGCCCCAGGAACAGATGATGCATGGCCGTGTTACCGCAAACCACGGCCTCCTGGATCTCGGTGGCCTCCCGTCCCATTCGTCCGCAAAGCTCCCGGGCCAGGTCGTTCAGACCCTCGACGATCGCCTCCCTGATCCGCCGGTAGTTTTCGGGCGCGGCCGCCGCGTAGCCCAGGCGCGAAACCACGTCCTCACCGTACGCAATCTGCGGATTGAGGCGTGCGGCCGCGTGAAGGATTTCTCCTGTCCCCAGGTCCACCAAGTAGCCCGCCACCTTCGTCGTACCGAGGTCAACCGCCAGTCCGAGCAGGGGGGTGGGCTTGCGATGCAAGGCGACGATCTCGCCCCCCCGGACCACTGCCCAGCCCCGATACCCCCAGTCCGGCAACGCGTCCGCGAGTGACCGCAGGACGACCGTATCGCAGCGCACGTCCGGCGGCCAGGATTCCCCGGCGGTGGCACCACCCGCGAGTTCCCTGCAGCCGCCCATCTGGGACCCGACCGCGGCCGCTAGCCGGTCGGCTTCACCCTCCCTCTGTCCCACCTGGGGCGGCGTCAACCGGAACTCCACCTGCCGTACCACCGGCTCCAGAGCCACCCGGTCGGCTCCTGCCCCGGCCACCTGCAGCCGATCCCCGCCGCACAGCCGGTCGAGCTCTACGGTCACATCCCCGAGCACCCTCGCCCGGCAGGCGAGCCGGTAACCCAGGCCGCTCCTCCACCGGGCAAGGAGTTCAAGTTCGTCCTCGTCCGCTCCCGACACGCGCCCCGCACCGATCCTCACCCGGCACTGACCACACCGGCCCTGACCACCGCAACTGGGCCTGATGCCCCACCGCACCACCTGGCCAGCGACGAGTTGTGCCGCCTCCAGGACAGTCGTACCCTCGCGCACTTCGACCCTGATCCCCGGCGGCTGAAACTCTACTACCGGCATCCCGACACCCTCTCCACCAGGACGTCCCACAACGCGCCGCTGAGGTACCTGCCCAGCGTCACCACCGGGACCACGAACCCTTCCCGCCAGAGACTGGTCACGAAGTCCAGGTGGTGCCTGCCCCGCCGGGAATCCGGCTCGCGGGGCGGGTGCCTCAGGGAGCGGTCAATTAGGGAGAGGTCAGGGTTCCCCTCCTGCGGAAATCCGGACTCAACCCCTTTGCAAAACTCACTTTCGGGATGTTCCCCGCCCGGTCCTGCCACTCCACCACCGCTGTGGCCACCATGGTGTTGGTGAGGCTGGGGCCCAGAACAGGGGCAATAGTCATGGCGAGGATGAGGGAGGGAAAGACCAGGAATATGTCGGCGACGCGCATGAGGGCCTCGTCCACCCACCCGCAGGCGTAACCGGAAACGAGCCCGATGACCGCAGGGAGCGGCACTGTGGGTCGGCGTAGAGATGGCGCGCGGGCTCGTGCGGGTCATAGGGACACGGGGATTCGCCGCCTGCGCTCTACGGGCAACGCCCCACCCGGCCTTTCCAGCCATGCCGCCAGCCTGGCGCCACTCCGGTTTCCGCTGTCCCCTTACCTATCCCTTGTGCCTGAGAACCTGTCCGGCCAGGGCTCCCGCCTCCTCACCGTTATCCACTGCCACCACACCGTTGACCAGCACGTACTTGATACCCACCGGGTAAGCACAGGGGCCGGAATGTGTGGCCGTGTTCGCAATGTTTGCGGGGTCGAAGAGGCATAAGTCCGCCCAGAACCCCTCGGCGAGTAAGCCGCGATCGCGAAGCCCCAGCAACCCTGCCGGCAAAGACGTCATTTTGCGAACGGCTTCCTCGAGCGGGACGTACCGCTCCTCGCGCACGAACTCTCCCAAGACTCTGGCGTACGTGCCGTAGTTTCGCGGGTGCGGGGATATCCCCGGCCGCCGCAAATCCGGAATCCTCGCCAGCGTCCAGCCATCTGTCGAAACAGCAGCGAGAGGATGCCGCACGAGGGCTCGGATGTCCTCAACCCACATCCTGCCGCCCGCGACCTGACAGTATCCCTCATCATCGAGATAAAGGCGGCGCAGCCCTTCCCACGCGTCCTCGGGGTCGCCCAGCACCCGGCAGGCCTCACGCAGGTTCGCCCCCACCAATTCCGGGTGGCTTGGTGAGTGCACCACGTAACAAGAAGCCAGGGGGTCTTCCGGACCGGAAACCTTCACCCCGTGCTCGGCCAGCACACGGGCTCTTCCCTCGGCGGCGCGCCGCTCCTTCTCCTCCTGCTCCCGTAGCCGGCTCTTCAGGGCAGCCCATTCCCCGGCATTGGTGAGCCTGGCTCGCAGGCTGTCCGCGTCTCGGGGCGATATCTCGAAGTCGGTATAGAAGAAGCTGCCAAGGTTCGACTGTGCAGCGTACTCCCACGGGTAGAAGTCGCAGATCACGTCGACTCCCTGCGACCTCGCTTCCTCCATGAGGGCGAGCGTCGCGCGAACCTTGCCCCAGTTCTCCTCACCAATGGCCTTGTGGTGACTTATGCTACCCGGGATCCCGGCGTCGCGGCATATCGAAATGAACTCCTTCGTCGCGGAAATGAGCAGGTCCGCTTCGCTACGCATGTGCGAAACATATGCTCCTCCATAGAGAGCAACCACCCTGCAGAGTTCCACCAGCTCTCCGGTCGTGGCGTTACGGCCAGGAGCATACTCAAGACCGCTGGAAAGCCCGAACGCCCCCTGCTCCATGCACGCTCGCAGTTCATCTTTCATGGCCTGTAATTGCTCGGGCGACGGTACCGTGGCTTCCCCGCCCGCTCCCTCCTGGCCCATCACTGCTATCCGCAGAGCACCGTGGCCCACGAAGTGGGCAACATTGATGCCAATGCCACGGCGCTCCAGCTTCTGCATCCAGTCGTCCAGGGTTTCCCAGTCCCTTTCGCCCAACTCACCAACCGGGACCTGGCTCATCCCGGCCATGCGCTTGGGTGCCTCGTCGGCCAACTGCCCGCGAGCCGGAAACACACCGTAGCCGCACATCCCCACCGCCTCGGTGGTCACGCCAGCACGGAGGCTGGAAACCGCGTGATTGTGTATGAAAATCGAGTAGTCACTGTGGCTGTGGAGATCTATGAATCCTGGAGAGCACACGAGGCCATCCGCGTCGATAACCCGCCGAGCTTCGCCTTCATCTACCCCGCCCCTGCGTATCAGCACGATTCGCCCGTCCTTGACCCCAATGGCCCCACGGTAAGCACGACTTCCGGTCCCGTCCACCACCCAGGCCCCTTTGATCAAGATGTCGAGCATTGTCTAACGCCTCCCTGACTTGACTTTGACGAACTGGTATTCCACGCGAAAAACTTTTTCCCCTTCGGGATTGCAGCCACGGCCAACACCCGCCCGATCAGGCTGACAAAGCCCCGCCTGGCGCACCTGGCCGGACGGCTATCCAACTCAAGCAGAACCTGCGCCCCGCCGTACAACATGCGTGTGCCGAAAAGCAGGTTGTCTGCCGAGATGCGCTCGTTGTGCAGTGTGCCAGCACCCCCTCCGGCGGCATAGGCATCCGGCCGCAGCGGCTGAAGCCCGGGCCCGGCTTCTCTGGCACAAGCGCTCCTGATCGTACGACCAGTGGGAAGGGGGGGATCGTGCTGCCCCCTGGCAGCAAATGCAGCCGCGTCAGGACCAGGCACTGCTTCGGCCGTATCGGTCGCCAACCACAAGTACTCGGGATCGGCAGGCCATCCACCGTCGTCTATTGTTGACCTACCAGATTATCTGGCTTAGGATGAAGACAATAATCCACTCATCTGGGGTCGCAGGGTGTCCGGAGGTGGAAAGAGGTGGAGGCAGGAGGGGTCGAACCCTCAAGGTGAGAATGTGGTCCCGCCACGTTGCGAAACAGAAAGACAGGAGGCTGACACAAGTGCCGGAAACCAAGATTTACGAAGATGTCACCAAGCTCATCGGGCGCACCCCGCTGGTGCGCCTGAACCGGGTCACTTGCGGGTGCGTAGCCACAGTAGTGGGAAAACTCGAATTCTATAACCCCTGCGGCAGCGTCAAGGATCGCATCGGAGTGAGCATGATCGAAGCGGCGGAGCGGGCCGGCCTGATCAGGGAAGACACCGTCATCGTAGAACCCACCAGCGGCAACACCGGCATCGCCCTGGCCTTCGTGTGCGCCGCCAAGGGTTACCGCCTCATCCTGACCATGCCTGAGACCATGAGCCTGGAACGGCGGGCACTCCTCAGGGCTCTGGGGGCCGAACTGGTGCTCACCCCGGGGGAGGAAGGTATGAGGGGGGCAGTGCGCAAGGCCGAGGAGCTGGTCCGCAGCAACCCCCGGTACTTCATGCCGAATCAGTTCGCCAACCCGGCCAACCCGGAAATCCACCGCCGCACTACGGCAGAAGAGATATGGCAGGACACTGCCGGTCGGGTGGACATCCTGGTGTCGGGGGTAGGCACCGGAGGCACCATCACGGGCGTGGCGGAGGTACTGAAATCCCGCAAACCCTCCTTCAAGGCAATCGCGGTGGAACCGGCCAGCTCTCCGGTGCTTTCCGGCGGCCCTCCCGGCCCCCACAAGATCCAGGGAATAGGGGCGGGCTTTGTCCCCCAGGTACTCAACGTGGAGATCATCGACGAGATCGTGCAGGTGACAAACGAGCAGGCCTTCCAGATGGCACGCCGGCTGGCCCGGGAGGAGGGGCTGCTTGTCGGCATCTCCTCTGGCGCCGCCGTCCACGCCGCTGTCGAGGTGGCCAGGCGCAGGGAAAATGAGGGCAAGCTGATCGTGGCGATCCTGCCCGACACGGGAGAGCGCTACCTCTCCACCGCCCTGTTCCAGGAATCCTAGATGTAGTACATCAGGGCGCCACTGGAAAGCTCCTCTTCCCGGCGGGCCAGATCGGCGAGGGTATAGCGCCGCAGAGTGTTCTCGAGCGCTTTGGTGAGCTGGATCCACACCTCCCGCATGGCGCAACGGGACGCCCGCGGGCAGCCTTCGGGCCGATCCACGCACTCCACTGGGGCCAGGGATCCCTCCGTTATCCGCACCACATCGGCCACCGTAACCTCCGAGGGGCAACGGGACATCTGGATACCTCCGCCGGTCCCGCGGTGCGTGGCCACAAGGCCAGCCGACTTCAACACGCCAACAAGTTGGGCCAGGTAGTCGGGGGAGATGTCCTGCTGGGTGGCCACCTCCTTGAGTTGAACCTGGCGACCGGACAGGTGAGCACGGGATATGCTGACCAGAGCCCGACAGGCATAGCGGCTACGTGTGGACAGCTTCAAAAGTTCACCTCCTCCCCCCGCCCGGAAAGCGCACAGGCGCACGCCATCAACCCAATGGTAGGCCAACTGATCGATTAAGTCAAAACGCCCACAGGGATCATGGGAGCGGGGATAGAATGGCGGCAAGCGGGCCAGCATTCTCAGGGGGAAACAGTCTATGCTGGACGGAGTTCTGGTCGGCGGAGTATATTCCTCTCACCGGCATACCGCCAGCTGCGGGCAGACCTGGAACAGCACGGGCTGACCCACATACGTGCCGAGATTCCCTCGGCCAGCCTCTTCCCCGACGGCGAAACCGCTTGCCTGTATGGCGACCTGGAACGCACCCAGGCCAGCGTAGGACGCCACTCTGCAGCAGACGCTTTCACCCCCGCCCTTTCGCCGCGCGATCTGGCAGCGTACTGGTTCGAAAACCCCTGAGTGCGCGCCTGGTTTGTCCCCAAGGCTAGACACACGGCCGCCGGCCCGGAAACTGCCGGCGGAGGAGTGGCCGCGTGGCTTTACATGTGCCTGGGCATGGATCCCCAGGCCGGCATAGCCACCCCCGCCGGAGGCGCCAACCGGCTGCCTCAAGCCCTGGCCGGGCTCTTCCGATCCCTGGGTGCATACGAAGTGAAGGGCGACGCTGCCGGGCAGATTGCCGGGCAAGCCTGGGATCGCATCAAGGAAGCGTACGCTGACCGGGTGATCGAGATCCTGAGCCGGTATTGCCCCAACCTGAAGCAAGATATGCTGGGGCGGGTCTCGCTATCGCACCCTTATCCGCCGACTGTACCTCACGGGAGCCGCCACCCATCCCCAGTTACGCCTCGGGGTACGGCGACGTTAGGCTCCCGGTCAAGGGAAGGAAAGAGGCGGGCTGCCCGACGCGGCTATGCAAATGTGGATTCGGGCCAAAGCCGCAGAGGGTTCACCTCGGGCGGGATGAGGCAAGCTGATGGAAGGCCGGCTTCACCTCGAGCGGGATGGCACATCGGTAGGGCCGTCCCCCGGTACGCTTCAGGAACTCGGCTCGTGCCTTTTCCAGCACCCCGGGGTTGAGCAGCAGTTCCAGGCCAGCTTGGGCCAGCACCCTGGCCGCCGCGAGCATCCCCGCGTGGCCGATCCCCATGCCCGCCTGGGCGGTAAACTGCCAGGAATGTCCTGGGGTACCCAGAGCCACGCAGGCCGTACTGAACTGGGCAGTGGGACAGCACCAGCTGACATCTCCCACGTCCGTGGAGCCACGGGGCGGCAGTTCCTCCCGCGGGGGCGGCACGATGGTGTCGTTGAGCGTCTGCCGACGGAGCAGATCCCGGGTATCAGCATCAAGGAGCAGCTCGTCGATCATGCTCTCCTTCTGCCCGGGAGGAAACGTCCGCGCGATGCGGCTGGCGAACTCCAGTTCAGCCTGGCCGAAGCGCGGCGGCCCGGCCACCACCATAGCCCGGGCCAACACCTCTTCCAGCGCCCGGTTAGGGATGAGGTTGTAGATGCCGTCCAGGAACTCCACCTGGTAGGTGGTGCCGGTCATGAGGGCGGCTCCTTCCGCACACTTCAGCACCCGCTCGTACACTTCCTCCACCTGGTGGCGGTGGGGAGCCCGCACGTAGTACCACACGCTCGCCCGCGCGGGCACCACGTTGGGCTGCAGACCGCCGTCGGTGATCACGTAATGCACCCGCGCCTTCTCGGGGATGTGCTCCCGCAGGTAGTTCACCCCGACGTTCATGAGTTCCACCGCATCCAGGGCACTCCGGCCCAGGTGAGGGGCCGCAGAGGCGTGGGAAGCTCGCCCGTAGAATGTGACGTTCATCGAATTGAGGGCCAGGGAAGTCCCCGTCCGCACCAGGTTCACGTCCCCCGGATGCCAGGTCAGGCAGGCATCCAGTTCCAGGAAGAGGCCTTCCCGGGCCATGAACGCCTTGCCGCTGAAGTTCTCCTCCGCCGGGCAGCCAAAGTATCGCAGGGTCCCGCCAAGACCCCGTGCCGCCATCTCCTCCCTCAGAGCCAGCACCGCCCCCAGGGCCCCCACTCCGAGCAGGTTATGGCCACAGCCGTGGCCGGCGCCGCCCGGCACGAGTTCCTCCCGTTGCGGGGAAACCTTCTGTGACACTCCGGGCAGGGCATCGTACTCACCCAGAAACCCGACGGCGGGCCTGCCCTCGCCCCAGGTGGCGACAAAGGCGGTGGGCATGCCGGCCACGCCCCTTTGCACCCGGAAGCCGGCTGCCTCCAGTGCATGTGCCAGCACGGCCGCCGAACGGTGCTCCTGGAGCCCCAGTTCCGCGAACTGCCAGACCCGGTCGCTCAGTTCGACCAACCTGCCGCGGTTGTCCTCGACCCACCGAAAAGCTCGCTCTGCCCGATCCACTACCGTCCGCCTTTCTCCACGCGCCCGAGCATCACGCGCCCGCCGGGGGTGAGATGACGGGCAACACCTCGACCCGAAGGCGTCGGCGCCGCGGTCCGTCAAATTCGGCCAGGAATATACCCTGCCACGTCCCCAGGGAAAGCTGGCCTCCGGACACCGGTACCAGCACGCTCGAACCCACCAGGGCAGCCTTGATGTGGGCGTGGGCGTTCCCTTCCCGGTGCTGGTACGGCCCCGCGACCGGGACCAGCCGGTCCAGCTGGGCGAGAATGTCGGAGAGGACCGCCGGGTCTGTGTTCTCCGTCACCAGGACACCCGCTGTGGTATGGGGGCAGAATACCATGCATGCCCCCTCCGGCACGCGCACGCGCCGGACCACCTCGTCCACGGAGGCGGTGATGTCCACCATCTCGGCCCGGGCGTGGGTTTGAACCTCAAGCTGCACACCGCTCACCACCATCTGCTCACGTCATTTCGGGATGATCGCGCTCTTCTGATGTCAAGGGGGCCTCCTTCGGTAACCAGGATGTCCACGGGGAGATCATGGGGCAGCACGGGCAGCTGGTCCACTACCTGCAGGGAGAACGCCAGGCCCACCCGTACGGCCCGCGGCAGGTAGCCCAGGAGCCGGTCATAATACCCTCCCCCGTAGCCCAGCCGGAAGCCGCGGCGGTCAAAAACCACGCCCGGTACCAGCACGAGGTCTACGAGAGCGGCATCCACCGGCGGGCAGCGGCCCGGGTCGGGCTCCAGAATCCCCTGATAACCCGGCACGAGATCGGCAGCCAGGTCGCGCACACGCAGGAGGTCAAGAACCCTCCGCTTCCTGTCTACCCGGGGGAGCGCCAGTTCTTTGCCGCTGGCGACCGCGTCCGCCAGCAAGGGAAAGGTATCTACTTCTTGCCGGAAAGACGCATAACCCAGAACCACCCGGCTCACCTGCCATACCGGATGGGACAGCAGATGGCTCTTTACCCGCTCGCTGAGCGCCACGACCTCCTCAGGAGCAAGTGCCAGGCGCTGCGCGAGGACCCGGCGCCGGAGCTCGGCCCGTTCCCGCACGATTTCATCGCTACCCCGGGCAACAGGAGTGCGGGCAGTTGCCGCTCCACCCGCCGAGCTAGCCGGTGACCTCGGAGAAGCCATGGTCTGGGATTCCCTACCCTTGAGCCGCAATGGTTTTGGGGCTCAGGACTCCGGAGTTGCTAACCGTTTGCTAACCGGATACCCCATCCACACCTTCTCCATGGCCTTTACTGCCTCTCGCTGGGTGTCAGGCAACACGTGGCTGTACACCTCCAATGTAATGACACTCGGGGTCACGCTCGAGGACTACTGTCCAGCTGTTCTCCGACCTCTCTCTAATGTGCCCTCTCATCCTCTTGCGCCCCCCAAGATTAGGGCAGGGCGGAGCGCACCCTACCTTTTCGCCCCGCCCATCTCCGATTCCTTCGGGGCGGCCATCCATTGACCCACCCGGGTTGGTGGACATTGTGGAAGGGATCTGCGAGACTGCCCTGTACCGTGGGGGTGGTCGCTATCACACGGATTGGGGTGACTACGACGTGGTCGAGGACGACGGGTTGGTCCTGGCCGGTTGGAACCTGGTTACCCTCGACTGCTGTGCTGCTCGGGCGGTGGGCTCGCTGGAAATGGGTGAGAGGAGTTTTGCCCGGATCGGGGAGCAGGTATTCGGAGAAGCTGCGGTGGTTCCGCCCGAGTTGGCCGATGTGCTCGACCGCCATGCCCATCGCCTGTTTGGGGTAGTGGGTCCTCAGGGCACCGCCGCACCGGGGATGACGTGAGCGCGTCACCCGAACCGGTGACACGGAAACTGTTCTACCGGCTGTGTTCCGTGTCCGCCCGGCGTCGCCACCCCTGGCGCCGACGCGGGTCACCTGCTATCATCGGCCAGGTACCTGCGCACGACGGCGGCCACCAGTGGGCGAAAGTCGCTGCCTATACGACCCAACTCGGCGTGTACCTCCAGTTCGCGATGCAGGTCCCACCGCACGCCGGGTACGGGCAGGACCGCCAGGTCGACGTCGGAGAGCGGGTTTGGTAGGGGGTACCGTAGGAACCGTACAGATAAAGCGCGAGGATGTCGGGCTGAGCCTCGCAATAGCGCGCCATCTCGCCCAGTTCGTCGTCATGCAGCCTGATTCGGGAAAAATCCCGGGACAGTCTCACCGCCCGGACACCTCACGACGGCAGTTCGCTCGTCCTGAAGGTATTTTATTCCACCGGCGGGCGCTTGTCCATTCGCATATCGGGTGATCGGGGCCACATCTGGATCGGATCGTGCGACGCCCGATCGCAGCCCACGGTGATTGCCCGCTCGGGCACCAGGTCCAGTTGCCCGCCGAACCAGGGGGCCTGCGCCGGCCGGCTGACTTCGGTGAGTGCGGTCACGTGGGTGCCTAAGGCGGGGTCCGTTCCCGGTTCGTTGAACCCCACGTGCCCCTTGACCCCTATGCCCACCACGGCCAGGTCTATGTCGCCCGCGCCTGCGATGGCGTGGTCGTAGCGCAGGCATTCCGCAGGCAGATCGTCGACCCAACCGCGGGGCAGGTCGCAGCGGGCTTCGTCCAGGTCCCTGCAGGATGGCCAGCAGATCTCGACCTTCACCTTGTGGCCTCCTGGCTGAGGCCCGTGAGGAAGTCGAGCACGATGCGGTTAAACTCGGGGGGCTTCTGCATGTTCAGCATGTGACCCGTGCCGGGGATGATGACCCTGGTCGCCCCGGGAATCCCATTCTGCAGGATCTCTGCGATACGCAGGATATCGGGGACGTCCCCCTCGCCCACCACGACGAGCGTGGGAGCTTTGATAGCACCGGGCCGCCCCATGGCAGGGGGATTGATCTTCTGAGACGTGACCGGTGCCTTCCACAGATCAAAGACGGCGAACTGGTCATCCCACATGCGCCTGTCGAGGCAACCGCCGTGGATCAGGACGAGGAGTTCTCCCTCGCCCTGCACCTCGTAGGAGATGCGGCCCCCCGCGACTTCGCAGTACACCGGCGGTACCCCCCAACGTGATTTCCTGGATTTGCGCCCTGGGCCGATCGGCTGCGAGTGGCAGAGGACGGGACTATCTATATAGCCCCGTCGCGGGAAACAGTCAAGACCAGCCCGCTGTTGAACACAGACGCCGAAGGGAGAAGGCAAAACCGGTTCGTCGCGGGGCGCACTGTTGATATAGTGCTGAAGGGAAGGACAAACCCGGTGTTACGGGCGTGGAGGAATTGCCGGGACCGGGGTGTGGCCGAGAAGCAGGTCGCTTGGCGAACCCCGCCCGGCCCTTGTGTATCAACGGTTTTCGCCTGCCAGGAACGCCTAGTCACACACCTCGGAGAAGTGGATGACCGACACCGTCTCGTCCGGGGATATCTCTCGTCCATAGATGGATTTCAGGAATTCCAGTGCATCTTCCGGGGATT
Source organism: Bacillota bacterium (assembly GCA_040757085.1). Taxonomy (NCBI): domain Bacteria; kingdom Bacillati; phylum Bacillota; species Bacillota bacterium. Next base: position 12,982 of record JBFLXJ010000024.1, read on the forward strand.
TCATATCCGGGCTCTCCCCGCGTAGGTCTTCCGGGGTCAGGGCCGAGAGGGGCTTCACTGCCACCCGGTCGATCACCGCCAGGAACACCTTCTTACGCGGCTGGAACCGGTTCCCATAGGTCACCCAGACCAGGTCGCCCTCCTGATACTTGGCCCTCTTATCACCCAACCTGATGGTGCAGCACTTTTCCCGCGTCAGCAGGTTGGCATGGTACACACTGGAGTAAAAGTTCAGGGCCCGCATGCTCCTCCCCCCATCTAGCCGGGCAATCAGCACCGCGTGAACAATCTCCGCGTCAGGCGGTCATCAGCCACGGGCGATCACCACCAGGGGATCACCGGCGTTGACCGCCGTGCCCCTGTCCACCAGTACCTGCCGCACCGTCCCGGCCACCGGAGCCAGGACTTCATTTTCCATCTTCATGGCCTCCAGCACGAGCAAAACCTCCCCCGCCTTCACTTCCTGACCGGCGGCCACCTTGACGTCGGAGATCACCCCCGGCAGGGGAGCCCGCACCGCTTCGCCCTCGACCAGCGGCTCCCGCTCCACCCCGGGGCCCGGCCTCGCCGGGGGTGCACCGCGGGATGCAGCAACGGGCGCGGGCGCAACCCCGGGGCGCGGCGCCGCCGCGGCCGCCGGAGTGACCACCGGGCCTGCTGCTACAGCCCCACCTGCGGCAACCCCCGCCCGAGGGGCAGCTGCTGCCCCCGCAGGCCGCGGCGGGGAGATTTCCTCGACCTCCACCTCGAATACCTCTCCGTTTACCACCACCCGGAATTTCCTCACCTGGCTTCCACTCCTTGCCTACCTGCTGCTCTGCGGCCAAAGAGGCTGGTCCGCGCCGCCATCAACTCCAGCCGGCCCGCCAGCCCCCATGCCGGAATCGGCGCCCCCGCAGGTGCGGGGGCAGGCGCCTCGAACCGGCGCACGTCAACGATCCGGAAGGCACGGCCGCTCAGTGCCTCCGCCTCCAGGTACCCCGCCAGCGCCGCCGCTATGGCGGCCACAACCGTACCCGCCACCGGTTCCTGGGACCGGGCACGCAAGCGAACTTCGGGGGCATGCATAACCTCGACCAATGTGTCACCTTCCGCTACAGGGGAATATTGCCATGCTTTTTGGCCGGGCGTGACTCCCGCTTTTGGGCCAGGGCCTCCAGAGCCCGCGCCACATGCTCACGGGTACGGGCGGGGTCTATTACCGAATCCACATACCCGCGGGCGGCCGCTACGTAGGGATTGGCAAACCGGTCACGGTATTCCCTGATCTTTTCCTGCCGGAACCGGACGGGATCTTCGGCCCGGGAGATCTCGTCCCGGAAAATTATGTTGGCGGCCCCCTCGGGACCCATCACCGCGATTTCCGCCGTGGGCCAGGCCAGGGCCTGGTCGCACCCCAGGGCCCGCGCACACATGGCAAGGTAAGCGCCCCCGTATGCCTTGCGCAGGATGACGGTGACCTTGGGGACGGTCGCCTCCGAGTAAGCGTAGAGGAGCTTCGCTCCGTGCCTGATTATGCCCCCGTACTCCTGAGCCGTACCGGGAAGGTATCCGGGGGTGTCCACCAGGGTGAGGAGGGGGATGTTGAAGGCGTCACAGAAGCGCACGAAGCGGGCTGCCTTGTCGGAAGCGTTGATGTCCAGGCACCCAGCCAGTACGCGGGGCTGGTTGGCCACCACGCCCACCACGCGGCCCCCAATGCGTCCAAAACCGACCACGATGTTGGCGGCGTAACGGGCGTGGACCTCCAGGAAGTCACCCCCGTCCAGCAGGGGCAGGATGACGTCGTGCACGTCGTAGCCCCGGTTTGGGTCGGTGGGGACCGCATCCCGCAGGGCGGGATCCTCCCGCTCAACCGGGTCCCCCGTCAGCACGACCGGGGGGTCTTCCATATTGTTGGAAGGCAAGAACGAGAGCAGGTGCCGCACCATGTGCAGGCACTGGCGGTCGTCTTCGGCGAAAAAGTGGGCCACGCCGCTCACCGTGCTGTGGGTGGCAGCACCGCCCAGCTCTTCCATGCTGACCTCTTCCCCGGTGACCGCCTTTATCACCTGCGGGCCGGTGATGAACATCTGGCTCGTGCCCTGCACCATGAAAACGAAGTCGGTAAGGGCCGGAGAATACACGGCCCCGCCCGCGCAGGGGCCCATGATCACCGAGATCTGGGGGATTACCCCCGAGGAAAGCGTGTTGCGGAAGAATATCTCCCCGTACCCGTTGAGGGCATCCACCCCTTCCTGGATGCGCGCCCCTCCCGAGTCGTTCAGGCCCACGAAGGGCACCCCCGCCCGGAGAGCCATGTCCATGGCCTTGGTGATCTTGCGCGCGTGCATCTCCCCCAGGCTACCACCGATAACAGTGAAGTCCTGAGAGAACGCGTATACGATGCGGCCGTCTACCCGCCCGTAACCCGTCACCACCCCCTCGCCGGGGGCTTCCACTTCCGGCATCCCGAATTCGGTGCACCGGTGACGGACGAAGGGATCGATTTCCACAAAGGTGCCGGGGTCAAACAGGAGGTCAAGCCTTTCCCGAGCGGTGAGTTTCCCGGCCCGGTGTTGCTTCTCTATCCGCTCGGCACCGCCTCCGGCCTGAACCTTCTCGAGCCTGGAGGCCAGCTCTGCCAGCTTCTGTCCCATGGTGACTTCCGACTGCTCGTTCATGCCATCTCCCACTTCTCTTCACCGCCAGCGCGAGGCGGGCTTGTTCCACTGCCCCGGCCACCCTCAGGACGGCCCCCGGGAAGGCCTTCCCGGGGAGCCGACGGGAGGCTGCCGGAATTCCAGCAAGACACCGTGGAGCCCCCGCGGATGCAGGAAAGCCACCCGAGCACCATGCGCCCCCTGCCGCGGCTTCTCATCGACGAGACGGATGCCCGCTTCCCGCGCCCGCGCCAGGGCCTTTTCGATGTCCTCGACCTCGAGACATACGTGGTGGATGCCCTCTCCCTTGCTCTCCAGGAACTTGCCCACGGGGGAGTCTTCCCGCAGGGGTTGCAGGAGTTCCAGGCGGGCTTCGCCGGCCGGAAGGAAGGCCAGCCTAACCCCCTGCTCGGGGACTTCTTCCTCCCCTCCCGCTTCCAGTCCCAGGGCCCGGTATGTAGCCAGGGCCTGGGTCAGATCCCGCACCGCTATCCCGACGTGGTGCAACCTCACCCGGCCTTCCTCCTCTTTTCCAGTTCTCTGCGGATGTATTCTACCACAACGGAGGTGGGTGTCCCGGGACCGAACACCTCCGCCACCCCCGCCGCCTTCAGGGCAGGCACGTCCCCCGCCGGGATGATGCCACCCCCGATCACCAGGACGTCTCCCAAACCCTTTTCCCGCAGGCACTCCACGACGCGGGGAAACAGGGTGCGATGGGCACCGGAAAGGGAACTGAGCCCCACCACGTCGACGTCTTCCTGCAGGGCGCTGGCCGCGATCTGAGCAGGTGTCTGGCGGATGCCGGTGTAGATGACCTCCATCCCCGCGTCCCGCAAGGCCCGCGCCACCACTTTGGCCCCCCGATCATGGCCATCGAGCCCCGGCTTGGCTATCAACACCCGGATGGGTCGCTCCTGCACCGAAATCCCTCCTCTGCAGATGCCCGCCGCACCGACAGCCCGGGGCAGGACCCGCCCCGCGCCGCGCCGGCCCCGAGCGCCTGCTAGATCTCGCCCGGGGCCCGGTACTCGCCGAATACCCTCCGCAAGGTGTCGCATATCTCGCCCAGGGTGCAGCGGGCCCGCACCGCTTCCAGCACGGGAGGAACCAGGTTGGCCGTCCCCCGCGCCGCCCGCTCCAGGTCGTCCAGGGCACGGTGGCAGGCGTCTTCGTCGCGCTCCCTGCGCAGGCGCTCCAGCTTGGCGCGCTGCCGCTCGGCCACCCCGGGGTCCACCTCCAGCAGACCCGCAGGTGGCTCCTCCTCTTCCTGGAAGGCATTGACCCCCACCACGATGCGTTCCCTGCGTTCCACTTCCATCTGGTAGCGGTACGCCGCTTCGTGGATCTCCTTCTGGATGAAGCCCCCTTCGATAGCCTTCACCGCCCCGCCCATGTCGTCGATCCTGCGGATGTAGTCCTCGGCCGCCTCCTCTATGCGTGTGGTCAGGCTTTCGATGCAATAGCTGCCTCCCAGGGGATCTACGGTGGAGGCGACCCCGCTCTCATAAGCGATGATCTGCTGGGTGCGCAGGGCAATGCGCACCGCTTTCTCGGAGGGCAGGGCCAGCGCCTCGTCCATGGAGTTGGTGTGCAGGCTCTGGGTTCCTCCCAGTACGGCGGCCAGGGCCTGCAGCGCCACCCGCACCACGTTGTTCTCGGGTTGCTGCGCGGTCAGGGAACACCCCGCCGTCTGCGTGTGGAAGCGCAGCATCAGGGAACGCGGGTCCTTCGCCCCGAAGCGTTCTTTCATGATGCGGGCCCACAGGCGGCGCGCCGCCCGGAACTTGGCCACCTCCTCCAGGAAATCGATGTGGCAGTTGAAAAAGAATGACAGCCGGGGGGCGAAGGAGTCCACTTCCAGTCCCCGCTCCCGGGCGGACTCCACGTAACAGATGGCGTTGGCCAGGGTGAAGGCGATCTCCTGCACGGCCGTGCATCCCGCTTCCCGCATGTGGTAGCCGGAGATGGAAATGGAGTTCCAGTCCGGGAGGTGGCGGCTGCAGTACTCGATGACGTCCGTCACCAGCCGCAGGGAAGGCCCGGGGGGAAAGATGTAGGTGCCGCGGGCCACGTACTCCTTTAGGATGTCGTTCTGGACCGTTCCCTGCAGGCGGGTGGGCTCCACTCCCTGTCGCTCCCCCACCACCTGGTACATGGCCAGGAGGACCGCCGCCGGGGCGTTGATGGTCATGGAGGTCGACACCCGGCCCAGGGGGATGCCTGCGAACAGGGCGTCCATGTCCTCCACCGAGTCGATGGCCACCCCTACCCGGCCCACTTCTCCCTCGGCCATGGGGTGATCGGAGTCATATCCCACCTGGGTGGGCAGGTCGAAGGCTACCGAGAGGCCCGTCTGCCCTTGCTCCAGCAGGTAGCGAAAGCGCCGGTTGGTCTCCTCGGCCGACCCATAGCCGGCGTACTGGCGCATCGTCCAGTGGCGACCCCGGTACATGGTGGGCTGCACCCCGCGGGTGAAGGGGTACTGTCCGGGGAAGCCCAAATCTCGCAGGTAGAGGAGGCCCGCCGTGTGCTCGGGAGTATAGACTCGATCGAGAGCCAGGCCCGACATGGTAGCGAACCGGGCCTGACGCTCTGGGTAGCGCTTGAGCACCGGACCCAGCACCTGCTCTTCCCATTGCTGGCGTGCTGCTACCACATCGGTGTCCGGGGCAGGGAAGCCCACCTTCTCGCCCTCACCAGATTGATCCTCAGCCATGCCCGTGACCTCCCGCTGACTGACCTGGTTTACCCCCTCCATTTCTTCCTGCCCGATGCCATTTCCTCCCCGGCAACGGGGGGCCTGCCTCCGCGCAGGCCCCCCTCGCCGCGGAATTTAGCACCGCCAGACCAGCCCGGCAGGCTAGCCCAGCCAGCCTCTCACCCGCATGGCCTGGACCACCCGGTCCACCGCCACCATGAAGGCGGCCTGGCGCATGGGCACATTCTTCTCCTGGTGCATGCGGTACACGGCCGCGAAGGAGCGCTTCATCATCTGCTCCAGGCGGGCGTTCACTTCCTCCTCGGTCCAGTAGAAGTTCTGCAGGTTCTGCACCCACTCGAAGTAGGAAACCGTCACCCCTCCCGCCGAGGCCAGGATGTCGGGGATGACCAGGACGCCGCGGCCGGCCAGGATCTCGTCTCCCTCCGGGGTGGTCGGACCGTTGGCCGCCTCGGACACGATCTTGGCCTTCACCTGACCGGCGTTCTGGCTGGTGATCTGGTTCTCCAGTGCCGCCGGGATCAGGATATCGCACTCCAGGGCCAGGAGGTCGGCGTTGGAAATGTCCCGCGTGCCCGGGGCACCCTTCACCGTGCCCGTGCGGGCCTTGTACTCATCCACCGCCACGGGGTCGATCCCGTCTGGGTTGTATGCCCCTCCCTTGGAGTCGTTCACCGCAATTACCCTGGCACCGGCTTCCTGCATGAGACGGGCCGCCACGCTGCCGGCGTTACCGTACCCCTGCACCACCACGCGGGCTCCCTTGACGGGGATCCCCAGCATGCGGGCCGCTTCCAGGGCCACGATGACGCAGCCCCGCCCGGTGGCCTCGCTCCGGCCCAGCGAGCCGCCGATGATCAGGGGTTTGCCCGTGATCAGGCCGAAGTTATTGTACCCCCGCAACTGGCTGAACTCGTCTACCATCCAGGCCATGATCTGGGGGTTGGTGTAGACGTCGGGGGCAGGGATGTCCTTCTCCGGCCCCACGATCTGGGCGATAGCCCGGATGAATCCCCGGCTCAGCCGCTCCAGTTCTCCCTTTGACATCTCCTTGGGGTTGCAGGCGATGGCACCCTTGCCCCCTCCGTACGGCAACCCGAGGAGCGCACACTTGAACGTCATCCACATGGAGAGGGCCCTGACCTCGTCGGCGTACACGCCGGGGTGGTAGCGGATTCCCCCCTTGGTCGGTCCCAGGGCGTCGTTGTGCTGAGACCGGTACCCCGTGAACACCTTGAGGCTGCCGTCATCCATGCGCACCGGAATGGAAACCTCCAGGAAACGCATGGGCTGCTTGAGGATCTCATAGGCAGCCGGCTCGACCCCCAGGGCCTCCACCGCTTCCTTGATCTGCTTTTGCACTATGTGGTACGGATTCAGAGTTTCCTGTGTCACTTCATTCCCCTCCTCTACCCCGCCGCGCTAGCATCGGGCCTTCCCGCGCGGCACGGTCATCGTGTGCCAGTTCGCGCTGGCACGATCATCGGACATCTTGGGCTGCGCCCACACTCCTGCCCGCGGCCAGCCCGGCACGCAGGGCTTTCCGGTTCAATTCCTCCGTGCCTTTAGGAACCCGCGCCAATACCGCCCGTTCCAGTACCTCCTCGGAAACCACCTCCGTTAGGGCCACCAGCACTCCCAGGGCCACGATGTTGGCAACTATCTCCCGCCCCGCCTCTTCGCGAGCAATGCGGGTGATGGGCACCCGCACCACCCGGTAGGGCCCGGGCGGGATGTCAGCCACCAGGTCCTGGTCCGCCACCAGCAGACCGCCTTCCTTCAGCCCCCCCAGGTACCGCCGGCATGCCTCCGGCGTCATCACCAAAAGCACGTCGGGGCGGATCACCTTGGGGTAGTCGATCTCCCCATCCGAAATCACCACTTCCGCCCGCGAGGCCCCCCCGCGGGACTCCGGTCCGTAGGACTGGGTTTGCACCGCGTTGCGCCCGGCCAGCACGGCCGCCTCGGCCAGGATGATGCCGGCCGTGATCAGGCCCTGCCCCCCGGCCCCGGCCAGACGGGCCTCCCACCTTTCACCTCTCATCACGGTCACCTTCTCCGCTCAGGCGAGAGATCAGAGCCTGGTAAGAACGGGTGTACTCGGATACGTCCTCGGTGCGGTGGAACTCACCGATGACCACCCGCCCGCGCAGATCCTCCGGCTTCATGCGCCCGGCCTGCGCCACCGTCACCGCCCGCTGGCGGAACCACTCCAGCATCTTCACGGGATCAGCCATGCGGTTGCGCCGCCCAAAATAAGTGGGACACTGGGTGAGCACTTCCACGAAAGAGAAACCGTCGTGCGTCAGAGCCCGTGCCACATACTCGATGGTCTGTTGCACGTGGTAGGTGGTGCTGCGGGCCACGTATGTCGCCCCGGCTGCCTCTACCAGGCGGCAGAGGTCGAAGTCGCGCTCCAGGTGGCCGTACGGCGCGGTGGCGGTGCGGAACCCCTGCGGCGTGAGCGGGGAGTACTGACCGCTGGTCATGCCGTATATCCCGTTGTTGAAGCACACACACGTGATCCCCATGTTCCGCCGGGCGGCATGGATAAGGTGGTTTCCCCCGATGGCGGCCAGGTCACCGTCTCCGGCCAGCACCACCACCCGCAGGTCGGGCCGGGCCAGCTTGATACCCGTGGCAAATGCCAGGGCGCGCCCGTGGGTGGTGTGCAGGGTATCCATGTTCAGGTATCCCACCGCCCGGGAAGAGCAACCGATACCCGACACCACCACGGTGCGGTCCTGGTCCACCCCCACCCGCAACATGGCCCGGATCACCGCTCCCAGGACGATACCGTGGCCACAGCCGGCACACCAGAGGTGGGGCAGGTGCTCCGATCGTAAGAAGCGCAGACCCTCCAACCCTACACCTCCTCAAGCACCGGCAGCAACTCCTCGGGCCGGATGAGTTCCGAATCCACCCGCTGGTATCCGACCACCCGGCAGCGACCACAGGCAGCCCGTTCCACCTCGCCCGCGAGCTGGCCCAGGTTCATCTCCGGCACCACGATGGCCTCCACCCGGCCGGCCACCGCCGTCACCTCATGGCGGGGGAAGGGCCACAGGCAGGCCAGGCGCAGCATCCCCACCCGGTGGCCCCGCTCCCGGGCCATCCGCACCGCCCGCAGGGCGGAACGGGCCACACAACCGTACGCAATCACCGCCACGCGGGCATCGTCCAGGTACCAGCGGTCCACCATGGTGAGTTGTTCCCGGCGGCTCTCCACCTTGCCACACAGCCGCCTGATCAGGCGATCGGCCTCCTCGGGATTCTCCGTCCAGAAACCGGAGGGGTCGTGGTACAGCCCGGTGACCAGCACCCTCTTGCCTTCCCCGAAGTGCACCATGGGCGGAACATCGGAAGGCGCCCGGCCCGCCCGCGGACGCTCCCCGCGGGGGAGCGTGCCCGGATCGGGCAGTACCACCCGCTCCCGCATGTGGGCCGTAACCTCGTCAGAGAGCAGGACGACGGGCACCCGCAGTTCATCCGCGATGGCGAATGCTTTCACCGTAAGTACGTACGTCTCGACTACCGAGGAAGGGGAAAGAACCACCACCGGGTGGTCGCCGTGGGTTCCCCAGCGGGCCTGCATCACGTCTCCCTGGGCGGGCGAGGTGGGCATCCCCGTAGACGGCCCCACCCGCTGCACGTTCACCACCACGCAGGGAGTCTCGGTGATAGCCGCGTAGCCCAGGTTCTCCTGCTTGAGGGAAAAGCCGGGGCCCGACGTGGCAGTCATGGCCCGCACCCCGGCCAGGGATGCTCCGATCACCGCCGCCATGCTGGCGATCTCGTCCTCCATCTGGATGAAAACGCCTCCCACCCGGGGCAGGCGTTCCGCCAGCATCTCCGCGATCTCGGTCGAGGGGGTGATGGGGTACCCGGCGAAGAAGCGCAGCCCAGCCTCCAGGGCCCCTTCCACGCACGCCTCGTTACCCTGCATCAGCCGGGGCTGGGACATGCCGCGCCTCCTCTCGGGCTTCCTCCACCTCGATGGCGAAATCGGGGCACCGCAGTTCGCACAGCAGGCAAACGGTGCATGCCTCCAGGTTCGCCACCCGGGGGATACCCTGCGCACCCGCCTCCAGCACCTTTGTGGGGCAGAAGGCAATACAGATCCCGCACCGCTTGCACCAGGCCTCATTGACCTTGATCTCGCTTGCCCTTTTCCTGGCCATAGAATTCCTCCCTGCACTCAGGAATCAGGCCGGGCGCCGGGCATCCAGCAGCGCCGTCCGCAGCAGGTTCAGGGAACCCGCGTCCGGCCGGTAGACGAACTCGATCACCTCGATCCGCCGGGGCAGCAACCTTTCCACTTCCTTGCGGCGACCCGGAGAAACGATGACCGCTCCGACCCCGGCGAGAAAAGCGGCCAACTCGCCGGCGTCGCGCGTGGTAGTGGTGACGAGCTGTATATGGTCGATCCCTGCCGCCGCCAGGGATTGCGCCACTGTGTCGGCAAATGCCTGGGAAATACACACCAGCCCGACCCTCTTCCCCCGCGGGAGCCGGGCAACCCTCACGATGCTGCTCAGGTCGGGGTCGAGGCCTATGCCCAGGATTTGCTTCCCCGTGTCACCCAGCATGGACCGCACCTCCTGCAGGTGGAAGAAGGTGGTCACCACCATCTCCACGCCCGCCACGTCGCGCGCCATGACGTCGGGTTGGCTCTTCCACTCGTCCAGCAGGACGGGCAGAACCGCCACCGCGGGCCCCAGGTGCATCTCCCGGTGAATCTGGCGGGCGAAGTAGTCCACCTGCTCGCGGTTGCACTCCACGAAGGCTATGCGCACCCGGCGCAGGTGCTCCTTCCGCTCGCGGGCGCGAGCCTGGGCGAGGGAAACGAACTCGTCCAGGTCAAAGCCCAGGTTGACCGCTTCTTCCAGGCACACGTCGATCAGGCGGGCAAGCCGATCGCGACGCCCACCGCTGCGCCAGGCCTCTTCCCCCCGGGCCACGTAGGTGCCGCTCCCCTGCCGGCACCTGATGAGCCCTTCTGCCTCGAGCTGGCGGTAGGCCAGGCTCACCGTGTTACGGCTCAGCCCCAGGTGGCGGGCCATCTCCCGCTCCGTGGGCAGGCGGTCCCCGGGTGCCAGGCTTCCCGTCCGCACCAGGTGTTCCAGGTGCCTCTTCAGTTGCAGGTACAGGGGAACACCCTCGGAGCGGTCCAGGTGAAAATCGGCTTTGCTCCACTGCCTCACGACGCCGGTGCCACCTCTTGGCAATTGGATCCCTATTTAGAGCTATTCGCCATGAGATGCCCGATTCCTGCTAGCCCAGAAGGCGATTGGACCCAATTGTGGGTCCAATCGCGCGTTCGGGCTAACTGGCTCAAGCGGGCAGCTCCCCCCGGGCACCCCGCTGATCACCTGTCCCGCTCTGCCTGCTCCGGGGAGTACCACGTCCGGCAGAGAAAAACGCCCTCACTCCTTGTCCTTTTCTCTTTCCTTCTCCTTGTCCTGACCGGTAGAGGAAAGGACGTAACCCACGCCGCTACGCTGCAGCTCCACTTCCACCCGGTCGGCGATGCGAACCAGGAAGGAGTTTTCCCGCACGGCTGTTACGGTCCCCACGATGCCCCCGGCGGTCACGATGCGGTCACCCGCCCTGATAGAGGCGATCATCTGCTGCCTGCGCCTCTGCTGAACCTGCTGGGGCCGAATGAGGAGAAACCACATGAGACCGAACATCAGCACGATCCACAGGATACCCACCACCTGCTGATTCACCCGTCAAACCTCCTTCTCGTCGTTGATGTGTACAGTCGCCTCCTGCCCCGCCGGAATACGCCGCCGCAGCTCCTCAGCCAAGCGGGTGAGGAAACGCACATTGTGGATGGACACCAGGCGGCCCCCCAGGGCTTCGCCGGCCCTGAAGAGGTGCCTTATGTAGGCACGCGGGTAACGCGCGCAGGTAGGGCAGTCACACCCCTCGTCCAGGGGACGGTCGTCCCGGGCCCAGACCGCGTTTTTGACCTGGAGCCTGCCCTCGGCGGTAAAGGCCACCCCGTGACGGCCCATGCGGGTGGGGAACACCGAGTCCATCATGTCCACCCCTAGCCTCACCGCCTCCACCAGGTCGGCGGGGGCGCCCACCCCCATAAGGTATACGGGCCGCTCGGGCGGGAGCACCTCTTTGAGCGCAGCCACCATCTCCCAGGTGAGGGAGCGTGGTTCGCCCACCGACAACCCGCCCACGGCAAACCCGTCCACGGGGAGGTCGGCCACCTCCCGGCCACAGGCCCGGCGCAGGTCCGCCCACGTACCTCCCTGGATTATACCAAACAGTAACTGGTCGTTAACAGCTCTAGCGTGCAGGGATCGGCGCAACCACTCGCCGGTGAGCCGGGCCGCCTCCCGTACTTCCTCGCGCGTGGCGGGGTAGGGAAGGCACACGTCGAGCGGCACCACCACATCCGCTCCCAGCTTCTCCTGTACCTCTATCACCTTCTCCGGGGTCCAGAAGTGCAAGGACCCGTCCAGGTGCGAACGGAATTCCACCCCATGGGGCGTGATGCGCCGGAAAGAAGCCAGGCTGAAGACCTGGAATCCACCCGAGTCGGTGAGGATGGCCCTTTGCCACCCCGTAAACCGGTGTAGACCTCCCGCTTCCGCCACCACTTCCGCCCCCGGCCGGAGATAAAGGTGATAGGCGTTGCTGAGGATCATGTGCACGCCCAGCGCTTCCAGGTCACCCGGTTCCAGGAGCTTCACCGCCCCCAGCGTCCCCACCGGCATGAATGCCGGGGTGGGCACCTCACCGTGAGCAGTGCGCAGCACGCCCACCCGGGCCGCGCTCCTGGAACTCCGGGCCTCGACCCGGAAGCAGCCTTCCGCTGCCACCTTCCCACCTCCCGCTTCCGCTACAGGATGAGCATGGCGTCACCGAAACTGTAAAAGCGGTACCTTTCTCTGACCGCCTCGCGGTAGGCAGAGAGCACCCGTTCGGTGCCGCCCAGGGCACACACCAGCAAAAGCAGCGACGACCGGGGCAGGTGGAAGTTGGTCACCAGGGCGTCCACCACCCGGAAGCGGTAACCGGGGTAGATGAAAAGGTCAGTCCAGCCTTCCCCTGCCCGGACCTCGCCTTCGGGCGCAGCCACCGTTTCCAGGGTGCGTACCACTGTGGTGCCCACTGCCACCACCCGGCCTCCCTGCCGCCGGGCAGCGTTGATGCTGTCGGCCGCCTGCTCGTCCACCCGGTAGAACTCAGGGTGGAGCCTGGCCTCCTCCACCTTCTCCGTGCGCAGGGGGCGGAAGGTGCCCAAACCCACGTGCAGCGTGAGGTAACACAACTGCACCCCTGCGTGCCGCAGGGCCTCCAACAAGCCGGGCGTGAAATGCAGGCCGGCCGTGGGGGCTGCCGCCGACCCCGGGCGGCGGGCGTATACTGTCTGGTAGCGCTCGCCGTCGCGGAGAGGCCGATGGATGTAGGGGGGAAGCGGAACCTCCCCCACCAGTTCCAGCACCTGCGCGAGGGATACCTCCGGGTCCCAACCCAGTTCCACCCGGCGCAGCCCTTCCGGGAGAGACTCGGTTACCACCGCCTCCAGCTGCCCTCTTTCGCACACCAGGCGAGCACCCGGCCGCAGGCGCCGGGCCGGGCGGCCCAGGACTTCCCAGGCCTGCCTCCCCCCTTCCTCTGCGGAGAGGGGACGCAACAAGAGCAGTTCCGCCTGGCCCCCGGTGTCCCGGCGCCGCACCCGCAGCCGGGCGGGAATCACCCTGGTGTCGTTGAATACCAGGATGTCGCCCTTGCGCAGAAAACGGGGAAGTTCCCGGAAGCGGTGATGGCCTGCCGTGCTGGCCCTGCGGTCCAGCACCAGCAGCCGGGAAGCGTCCCGGGGCTCAACGGGCTCCTGGGCAATGAGTTCTGGCGGCAGGTAATAGTCGAACTCTTCCAGCCTCATGTTTACGGCGCAGGGACCGACTGGACGGTCAGGGTACCGGGGCTCTGCAAGGTGGTACCTCGGTAGTAATACTGCAGGATCTGCTGGTAATTATGCCCGCGTTGGGCCAGGTTCTTCGCTCCGTACTGGGACATGCCCACCCCGTGGCCCCATCCCGAGCCCACGAAATAAATGCGGGCAGGGAGGAGCCGTCTTCCTACCAGGTATGCCACCACTTCCGGCTCGGCAGGCTGTCCGGGGGGCTGGGGAGGTCCCCCCGTCCCCCCCGGAGGCACCGGCTCGGGCGGGGGAGCAGGCGGGTACAACCAGGGGGGTGCGCCCGGGGGCAGAGTACCGCCGGTGGGTCCCTCGGGCACCTGCGGTTTTTCTTCTTGTTTAACCGGAGCAGGCGGCGTGGACCGCCGCAGGACCTCCTTCAGCGCCACCGGTCCGGCGCGGGTAAGCACCACCGCTGCCCCCAGGTCCAGGGACGTCACCCGGCCGGAGGAATCTACCACCGCCACCTGGTTTTTCAGGGGGGCCGGCCGCACGTAGTCGGCCATGCCCGGCTCCCGGGGTTCCATATCGAATTTGGCACTCCGCAGCCCCACGCGCAGGTAAAAGGTGTTGGCGGGGAGTACCACCTGGCCCCGCGAGCCTATCACGGCCAGTTTCGTCCACCGCCCCGAAACGCCTCGCGGCCCGGCCGGTTCTACCCGGTACACTTCCCCCACGTCGTGACCGGCCGCAGCCATGGCCTGGCTGATCTCGGCCAGGCTCACTTCCTTTTCCCAGCGGGACCAGGGAGAGTCCTCGTCAAAGTCCGGGACCCCGCGCAGGTAGGGAATAGGTAACGCCCAAACGTTTTCCACGTTCTCGGTATGGCCACCCGAGGAGGCGTGATAGAACGTGCGGGCCAGACCACCCTGGTACGTGAGCACCTGCCCGCGGGTGGCATCCACCGCGGCATTGGAATTGGGATCCTCCACCCCTATCCCGCGGTAAGCCTGGTGCGCCGGAGTATCCAGAAGGTCGTATCCGGACCCGGGGCCGCTACCCCCCAGACGCCCCACCGCATATGTACGGGCAGCAACAGCCTGGGCTTTGAGTGCCTCCAGGGGCCAGGAGGGAGACATCTCTATCCCCACCACGCCGTACAGATATTCCTCCAGGGGGAGGACATTGACCGCCGTCAGCCCGTTACCGTCCCGGTAAATCTCGATCTCTCCCCGGTAGCGGTACCCCTTGCACCAGAGAAATCCGGCTTCGGGGATGGCAGGTCCCCTTTCCAGGCCCATTCCGGGTGGGAGGGACACGGGACCCCCTCCCAGGGAGACCGACGCCTGGTCCACGGGGGGAGCACCCACCACCTTCACGCGCAGGGGTCCCGAGAATATCCCCATGGGGATCGGGTCGCCCAGTATGTCCTTCTGGCCCGGAGGAGCGGGTATCCTGACGGGATACAGCATGACTCTGATCCCCTGGGGAACCGGGGTCATTTCCCAGACCCAGCCCGTCTCCGTCCGCCCCACGCAACCTCCCGATGCCAGATTCCAGAGTTCATGCTGCCCCCGCCCGGTAACCCGCACCTGGGGCTGCGCTACCAGCAGGGCTACCCTCACCGTGCGGGACATGCGGTCCTGGGCCAATACCCCCGTATGGGTCAGGGGCGCCACAACTGCCAGCACAAGAACAAGGGTTGCTACCAACGCTGCTGCGGCCCGCCGCATCGTGCCCGATCCACCTCCAGCTTCCGCCCCCGCCTGTACTTCGACAGGTTTCGCCCCACATCCTCTCCCTGCTAAGAAGCGAGACGCTGGCACCGCCGTGCTCGCCCCTGGGAACAAACGGTGAGCGTGCAGGAAGTGGGACTCCGGGGAACGAAGAGGGGGAACGAAAAACTCTGGCGGGTAATGGCGGGCAGGAGTGGGATCCATGCAGCAGAACGACTTCGGGTACCTGTGCAGCTATTTCCCGGTGGAACTGGCGATGGCGGCTGGTTACCACCCGGTGCGCCTGTTGCCCGCGGGCCCTGCTCCCGCCGGGGGACTGCTACCCTCGTTTCTGTGCGCCCCCGTTCGCCACTACCTTACGTGCGCCCTGAACGGGGAATACCGGCACCTGGCCGGGGTGGGCATCACCCATGCCTGCGATGCCATGCAGTCCCTGGCCCAGGTGTGGCAGGCCACGGTCAAAGAACCACCCCTTTTCCTCCTGCACTTCCCCACCCGCCGCGATGCCGCCGCCCTGGCCCACCTCACAGCAGCGATGCGGGACCTTGGTGCCCGTCTGCCTGCCATCGTGGACGCGACCGCCCTGGCCGGAGCGGTATCCCGGGCACGGGCACGGCGGCGGCAACTGCACCACTTGCTCGAGCACCGTGCGGCCCTCGACCCGGCCACCGTGTGGAACCTGCTCACCGCCCCGTGGTGCGATAACGAGCAGCGTCCAAAACCCGACCGGCTGCAGGCGCCCGGGCAGGAGCACATACCGGCCGACGGGGGCACCGTCCGGATCGTGCTTTCAGGGAGCATCCTGTCTTCGCCCCGGCTTCTGGAAATAGTTAGGGAGTCGGGGGGAGTGGTGGTGGGAGACGACCTCTGTTCCGGAGAGCGAGGGCTCGGTCCCCTGCCGCCGGCTGAAGAAGGGGATTCGGTCCCCGGGGACGACCCCTGGACGGTGCTGGCGCGCCAGTATCTGGACATGCCTCCCTGTCCCTGCCGCCACCCGTCCCTGGAGGAACGGGTGCAGCACCTGCTCCGCCTGGCACGCGTGCGCCACGCTCAGGGCGTGATCCTCCTGCGGGAGAAATTCTGCGAACCCCACCGGTGGGAAAACCACGCCGTCTCGGCCGGGCTCCGCGGGCACGGCATCCCCGTACTGGAGCTGGAGACGGAGGGAGGGACGGTGGGGGGCGAAAGGGAACTCACCCGCCTGCAGGCCTTCCTGGAGATGGTGGGCGCAGAACACGGGGCAGGCGCCCCGTAGGGAGTGGAACCGATGGATGTGCCGCACCTGGGCTGCCTCCCTGCCATGAACAGGTTGCTCACCCGGCACTACCTGGGGGCGCGCTACCGCACCCTGCTGCACCCCCTCGACCGGCCGCCCCTGGCGTGGGTCACCAGCGGCGCCCCGGTGGAGATCCTGCGCACCATGGGCATCGTCTGCGTATATCCGGAAAACTACGCTGCCCTGGTGGCCGCCCGCAAACAGGGGGCTGCCCTCTGCCAGATCGCCGAGACGGCCGGGTACTCCCAGGATCTGTGCTCGTACGCCCGCATCCACCTGGGATCGGTACTGGAGCCTCGCGCGGCTCCCCTGGGAGGGCTGCCCCGACCCGACCTGCTGGTGGCGTGCAACAACATCTGCGGCACGGTGGTCAAGTGGTACCAGGAACTCGCCCGCCTGCTGGACGTCCCCCTCTTCTTGCTCGATACTCCCTTCCTTTACGGGGGTAGCGACGCCGGGGCGATTGCCTATGCGAGACGGCAATTGGACGAGTTGGTGGCGTGGCTGGAGCAGGTCACCAGGCGGCGCCTCGACCCCCACCGCCTGCGCCGGACAGTGGCACTGGCCGCCCAGGCCACCTCCCTGTGGGAAGAAATCCGGCAGATGGGCCGCTACCGCCCCTCCCCCCTCAACGTCCCCGACCTCTTCATAACCATGGGTCCCGTGGTCACGGTGCGGGGAACCCCTCAGGCGGTGGCGTTCTACCGCACCCTGCGAGCAGAACTGCAGGAACGGGTGCGGCAGGGGGTAGCCGCCGTACCCGGCGAAAAGCTGCGCCTCGTGTGGGACAACATCGCCATCTGGTACCGGCTGTACCGTTTCTTCCGGCCATTCACGGAACGGGGTGCCTGCTTCGTGGCAGACACCTACACAGCCGGCTGGAGCGTACGCCTGGGGGATGACGATCCGCTCACCGCCCTGGCGCGCGCTTACACTACCGTCTTCCTCAACCAGGACGTGGGCACCCGCGCCCACCAGATCGAGGAAATGGTGAGGACGTACGGGGTGGACGCGGTGGTGATGCACCACAACCGCTCATGCAAGCCCTATTCCGGCATTCAGCCCGTCCTGGCGCGCGCGCTCACGGCGCGCGGCATCCCCGTGCTCATGGTGGAGGCAGACATGGCCGACCCCCGCGCATACGCGGAAGAGGCTACCCGCAACCGCGTGGAAGCATTCCTGGAAAGGCTCAGCGGATGATCACCGGAGTACCGGCCGGGATGTGGCGGTAAAACCACTCCGCATCTTCCAGGGAAAGGCGTACGCATCCGTGGGAAGCTGGTTGTCCCAGGCGGGCCGCTTCCTCCTCCAGGATGCGCCCCTGCCGGTCCATGGGCACCGAGTGGAACAGATACTCCCCCCAGTTGTGGAAGGAAACCCACCACTTGCCCCCCTGCTTGTACTTCTCACTGAAAAACCATTCGCCCCGGTGCTGGATCTTAAACTCTCCCAGCGGGGTGGGCTTGTCCCCGGTACCGGTGGAGCACACCATGGTGCGCACCAGCTCTTGCCCCCGGTACACGTGGACCCTCTGGGTGGCCACGTCCACCAGCACCATCCACCCGCCCTCGGGGTCAACCACGCCCCCTCCCCCGGCCGGATCGTCACCGAGGTGAGTCCCTGCCCCGGGCCCGGGTTGACCCCCGCCGGGATCAGCATTCCCCCCAGATCCGGCCTCACCGTCGCCGGCCGGGAGACCTCCTGACCCGTCGCCCGCAGGTAACCCTCCCTGCCCGTCCAGGAAAGAGAGCGCAGGTCCGGTCCCCGCCGCCCAGGCCACCCAGGCGGCCAGGGTCAGGACCGCCAGGAACACGGATACCAATTGTCTTGGCACCTCTCCCACCTTGCTCCGGGCTGTCTACCTGCCCTCCGTCTTGCCCTTCTCAGCCGGCTTTTCTTTGTCCTTGCCAGCCGGTGGGAGGAACTTCTTCATGAGACCGGGCAGCTCCTTTTCCACCCCGGATTTCCCCCACACCTTCTCCAACAGTTCGCTCGGGGAAACGGCCGGTCCCGGCCCGGCCCCCGCATGGCCCGGCGGGGTGAGCTTGCCCCCGGGGGGACTCCCGACGCCCCCGGGTCCAGCCGGTGTCAGTTGGGATCGCCCTTGTCCGCGGTCATCCCGTCCGGAAGCGGCACCCGGTTTTTCGTCTGGCCTGGTTCCGGATTCCTCCCCGGATTTGCCCTCTTTCACCTGGCGTCCCCAGGCCTGGCGCAGCACCTGAACTACCGGGCCCTCACGCAACTGTTCCAGGGTGACTTCCATCCCCGCCTCCCGGGCGGCCAGGTAAAGGGCCAGGCGACCCGGCGACACGTTCAGGCGTATGGCTTCCTCCCGCACTTCCGGTGCTGCCGCCAGCCCCTTGACCACCACCTGCAGCCCGCGTTCCCGCAACACCCGGGTGGCGACCGTCACCGCCTCGTCCCGCACGCGGACGGGATCCACCACCGGCTGCCTGGCTCCGGTGGGAGAAAGTCTCGATTCCGGTGGGCGCTGCTCCGGCCCCGCGCCCGGCCTTCCGGCGACAGGTTCGCCGGGGGCTGCCTCGCCTTGGGGTGCCGCCAGCAGGGAAGGGCCCCCTACGGGTACGACCGTGACCAGCACCGCCCCCGAGTCCCCGCTGCGCAAATAACCATGCTCGACTGCGCGCAGGGTCAGGTCCGAGAGCACCTTCTCCAGGCTGCGGCGCCGGTAGCGGAGCCCTGCCAGCACTTTCTCCCCATCGGCATTGAGCGCGCGAGCCACACACACCCTCTCGCGGGCATCTATCCCAAGTTCCAGGCTGGGGTTGATGTCCACCGACACATATGCCACCACCGGGCCCAGGGCCCAGTAACGCTGGTAGGCCAGTCCGCCGGGAACCAGGAGCAAAAGGAGCACGCAGGCCAGGACCAGGGCCGGCCGCAGGTAGGCAGACGGCTCCCGACCCCAGGACACTTCTTCCCCGGGCCACCATCCTCGCCGGGGAACGCGCACGCGCAGGAACTGGCCATCGGGCGTGAGCACGATGGCCATCTCCCCCTGTATCTCCAGTACGACCCCCCGTTTCACTCCCCTATCCCCTTCGCTCCTCACGGGCGCAGGCTGTCCCGCAGGTAATCCCGCAGGTAAGGGAAATCTTCCAGTAACACCACGGTCAGGGCCAGGATATACTTGCGGTTGCGTTCCAGCATCTTGCGTCCCAGCCCCAGGTTCGCCTCCAGTTCCCGTACCGGCAACTCGCCCCGGGCCAGCACCTGCCGGCCCAGGAGAGGATGCGCGGCGAGGTACTGGGCCGCCCGGAGGGCCCGCTGACGGGCGTCCCGGTGCCGGGGGGAAAGCCGGACCAAATCCGCCAGGCTCAACCCCAACTCTTTCAGCCTCGCCCCGAACCGCGCCACCTCTTCCCGCCTCTCCCAGCTCTCCACGTAGGCCTGGTGCGCCGCCCGCGCTGCCTCCACCTCTGCGAGCGAATAGGTGCTCCCCTCTTCGTCTTCTTCCTCCAGGGCCGAGAGCGGGATCTCCCGGGCCCCCCGCACCTGGCGCCGGTAGTGGTCAATCAGCCGGCGCCTGATCACCATCTCACAGAAACTGAGGAACCCCACCCCGTGATCGGGTCGATAGCTGTCGATGGCCTCGTTGAAGGCCACCAGGGCTACGGACGCCTCGTCGCTGGAACCCGTCACGAACCTTCCCCGCACCCGGGCCGCCACGCGCAGTACGAAGGGCCGGTAGTCCCGCAGGAGGAGTTCCCGGGCACCCGAGTCCCCGGCCTGAGCACGCGCCACCAGGTGGTCAGGGCTGGGACGCACCTCCTACCACATCCTTTCGAGACATGTGCCCCGATTGCGTCCACACGAGCTACCGACGCCAGAACAAAAAACCCAGCAGGGTGAGGAGAAGGCTGAGCAAGATGCTGGTCATCAGGGGAAAGTAGAGGGTGAACCCATCACGCCGGATTATAATGTCACCCGGCAGCCTGCCCAGGGGCAGGATACGGGTCCCGAAGGTGATGATGAGCCCGAGGCCCACCAGCACCAGTCCGAAGACGAGCAGCATGCGCCCGAAGTATTCCAAAACCTTAACCCCCCTTCTGCCCGCCCCTGTAGTATCTCTCTCGCTCACTGAACACGCACCCGCAGTAACCCTGCCGGTACATGCCCAGCTCGCGAGACCGGCGCACGGCCTCTTTCCAGCCGGAGCGAAAATCGCGGTAGTAGAAGGGGATGCCCAGGGTGTCCGCCACCTCCCGGCCCACCCGGGCCACCCCCTCGTGGTTCTGGTAAGGACTCACCAGCAGGGTGGTGGAAAAGGCGTCGTACCCCTCGCACGCAGCCCGGCGAGCCACCTCGTCCAGCCTGATCCGGTAGCAGGTGGGACAGCGCCGGGCGGGATCATAGGCATAGGGCAACACGGCTTCCAGGTATTGCTTCAGGTCGTAACGGTCGTCGACCCGGAGATCCACGCCCACTGTTGCCAGATACTCCCGCAGGGTATCCAGGCGCTTCTCCCATTCTCTGTAGGGGTGGATGTTGGGATTGCAGTAGCAGGCGCTCACCTCGTGCCCTTCCTCCCTGAGCACATCGAGGGGATAAATGCTGCAGGGACCGCAGCAGGTGTGCAGAAGCAGGCGCATCGCGTGCGTCACCTTTCCGAGAAGAAATCCAACTGCCCACCTGGGGGCTCCATCCCCAGGTGGCGGTATGCCAGAGGAGTCACCATGCGCCCCCGCGGAGTGCGCTGCAGGAAACCCGCCTGAAGGAGATAGGGCTCGTACACCTCCTCGATGGTGTCCGGCTCTTCCCCAATTGCCGCCGCCAGCGTCGCCAGGCCCACCGGACCTCCTCCGTACTTAGAGATTATGGTCCGCAACATGTCCTGGTCAACCCGATCGAGCCCGGCCTCGTCCACCTCGAGAAGCTCCAAACCCTCGCGGGCCACCCGCAGGGTAATTACTCCGTCGGCCCGGACCTGGGCGTAATCCCGCAGCCGGCGCAGGAGCCGGTTGGCTACCCGCGGGGTGCCGCGCGACCGCCTGGCCACCTCGCGGGCGGCTTCCTCTTCGATCTCCACTCCCAGGATGGACGCGGCTCTCAAGACGATCTGGGTGAGTTCCCGGGGACGATAGAAGTCCAGGTGCACGATGATGCCGAATCGGTCCCGCAGGGGCGAGGTGAGCAGGCCCGCCCGGGTGGTGGCCCCCACCAGGGTGAAGCGATTCAGCCGGATGCGGTTGGTGCGGGCAGTGGGACCCTTACCCGACACCCAGTCGAACACGAAATCTTCCACGGCCGGATACAGGGTTTCTTCCGCCTTGCGGTTGAGGCGGTGGATTTCGTCTATGAAGAGGATCTCCTTTTCCTGCAGGTTGGTCAGGATGGCCACCATGTCCCCCGCCCGCTCGATCGCGGGTCCCGACGTCGCCCTGATGCCCACTCCCATTTCGGCGGCCAGGATATATGCCAGCGTGGTCTTGCCCAGACCCGGGGGTCCGTAAAGCAGTACGTGGTCAAGCTGCTCACCCCGGGCTCGCGACGCTTCCAGGAAGATAGCCAGGCGCTCCTTCACGCTTTCCTGCCCCACGAACTCAGCCAGGGTGCGAGGGCGCAGGCTCTGTTCGAATAATCGTTCTTCCTCCCGCACCCTCGCACTCACCAGGCGAGCGGGATAAGCATCCTCGGGCAACCGTCACTCACTCCCATATTCAGCGGGTCTCGGGCGCCTGGCGGCCCAGCCACCGCAGGGCGGCCACGATAACGTCGTCAGCGGTGGCTTCCTCGCCCAGGGTTTCCAGGGCTGCAGCTATCGCCTCGGCGGTCTCCCGATGGGAATATCCCAGGGCAGAAAGGGCGTCGCGGGCCTGATCCCGCACGGACCCGGCCTCCGTTGCCCGGCCCGCTGCCTGCCCTGCCGCGGCAAGGTGCCCGCGGGTTGCCAGGGCTGCCCCGGCCCCCTGTGCCGCGGACGACACCGCCGCTTGGGTGGCCACCTGGACCGGCACCCGATCCCTCAACTCCACCAGCAGCCGCCCCACCGTCTTCCTGCCCACCCCCGGGATACCCCCCAGCAGGGAGGCATCCTGGCGGAGCACGGCCTGCCAGAACCGCGCGGGAGGGCACCCCGACACAATGGCCAGGGCCAGCCGGGGCCCCACACCGGATACCCCTTGCAGGGTGCGGAACAACTCGCGCTCGGCCGTGGTTGAGAACCCGTACAGAGATACGTCGTCCTCTCTCACGAGCAGCTGGGTGTACAGCGTTACCATCTCGCCTGGAGACGGAAGGGCCTGCACCGTCCCGGCGGGCACCCTTACCTCGAGCCCCACCCCCCCCACCTCTACCACCGCGCGGCCTGAGCCGGCTTCCACCAGGCGTCCCTTCAGGTAGGAGATCACTGCCCCCCGACCTCCACCCGGGAAAGGGTCTGCCGGCAAAGCAAGCAGCACAGGGCCACCCCCAGGGCGTCGGCGGCGTCCTGAGGACGGGGGTGTGACTCCAGGCGCAGGGTACGGGCCACCATGTCCTGCACCTGGCTTTTGGTGGCCTTGCCATACCCCACCACCGCCATCTTCACCTGGAGGGGGGAGTATTCGTATACAGGCAGCCCGGCCTCGGCCGCCGCCAGCAGGGCTACGGCACGGGCCTGTCCCACCGCGAAGGCAGTGAGCTGGTTGCGGCAGAAGAATATCTCCTCTACCGCCACTGCGGTGGGGGCATATTCCCTGACCACCTGTCGCAGGTCCCGGTAAAGGCTGAGCAGCCGCTCCGGCAAAGGCATCCCGGCGGGAGTGCGCAGGCAACCATACCCCGCACACACCGGGGCTCCTCCTCGCTCTTCCACCACACCATACCCCAGGGC
This sequence comes from Bacillota bacterium, assembly GCA_040757085.1. NCBI lineage: Bacteria > Bacillati > Bacillota > Bacillota bacterium. The sequence goes on from JBFLXJ010000024.1 coordinate 36,081, forward strand.
AGCCGTGCCCGGGTCAATCCCCAGCACCCGCAAAAGCAATCCCCTTTGGCGGGTTTCGACGGTAAGCGCGCCCAATCCTGCCCCGCAGCATGCGGGCTTCAGTCTCCCAGCCCTTCCAGGAAGCGGGCCACCTGATCGTCTCCCTCCATCACCATCCCCTGCTGGAGCAACTGGCGGTCCTCGGGCAGGAGGCTTTCGGAGCGCACGGTAGTCAACTCCTTGAGCAGCAGGTGATCCCGGCTGCGTCCGTAATAGACGGCCACCTTGCCGTCAGAGATGGTCAGGAACCGGTACCTGACCATCTCCGGGCAGACAGCATCAACCTGCCGCTCCAGCTCTATCCGGGTGGGGCCGAAGGACACCAACGTCCAGCCCGGGTGGCGCGTCATGAACTCTTGCTCCGTGCAACCCACCAGTTCCGGCCACACGGGCTCCTCCTTTTCCTCCCGGTATCCGCACAGGAGGTAAGTGGTCCGGTACAGCACCCTGGCCCCTTCCAGAACTACGGGGGAGCGGTGCACGGCTCGGTCGTGCTCCCGGAAAGACGGTAAGAACACCAGGACCGTGCCCACCACCACGGCCAACACCACGATAGCTAACAAATACCATCTCGCCCCGGACAAAACCAGAACCCCCAGGCATACCTAGCTTGCCCAGGGGACCATTCTTTATGCAGGGGCCCGTTCAACCAGCGGGAGCCGCTGCTTGTGCACCGCCGTTTCAACCCGCCAGGCGGCGCATCTCCTCGGCTGCCATGTCGAAGTTGGAAAAAACCCGCTGTACGTCGTCGTGGTCCGAGAGGGCATCCATGAGCCGCAGGAGTTGCTCGGCCTCCTTGCCCGCCACCCGCACGGTGGACTGGGGCACCATGGTCACCTCAGCGACTTCCGGGTGCATCCCGCTCTCTTCCAGGGCGGCCTTCACCCGATCCAGGTCCTCGGGAGCAGTAATGACCTCGTAAGATTCCTCATCGCTCTGGAAATCCTCAGCCCCCGCTTCCAGGGCGACCGTGAGGACGGCGTCCTCGTCTCCTACCTTGCGATCCAGGGATATATAGCCCCGCTTGCGGAACATCCAGCTCACGCATCCGGTTTCCCCCAGGCTTCCCCCGTGGCGGGAAAACAAATAGCGCAGTTCGCTGGCGGTGCGGTTACGGTTATCGGTGACCACCTCCAGCATGATGGCCACACCGCCGGGACCGTAACCCTCGTAGGTCAGTTCCTCATAGCTCACACCCTCGAGTTCCCCGGTTCCCCTCTTGATGAGCCGCGCGATGTTCTCGGCAGGCATGTTGGCGTCGCGGGCCTTCTCCACCGCCATCCGCAGCCGGGGGTTGGTGTCCACGTTGCCGCCGCCCTGACGCGCGGCCACGATGATTTCCCGCGCCAGCTTGGAGAACAGGTTGCCTCGCTCGGCATCCTTCTTGGCCTTGGTGTGCTTGATGTTGGCCCACTTGCTGTGACCAGACATGCCCTCACCTCGCCGCCATCAGTAATCTACTTTCTGGACGACACCCACTACGCCATACCGGCTGCGCACCAGCCAGTGGACGATCACCAGTTGTCCCCCTGCTCTGTGCACCACGTGCCACCGGCGCACACGACCGCGTCCGGTCCGGTGACGGGAGCGCGATCCCCGTTGCATGTTCATTCCCCCTTTTGCCCGGAACAGTAGGGACACCCGGGATCAACGTGACACTTCACCTGCCTGAAGCGTCCGGTCATTCCATCCAGGAAAAGGTACCGTCGTGACAACGGCTCTCCCAGGCCAAGCAGCACCTTGATGGCTTCGGTGGCCTGCAATATCCCCACGGCCCCTGCCACCAGAGACCCCAGCCCCTCGGTGAGCACGCCGTCGGAGTCGTCCGGGAAGACGCAGTTCCAGCATGGACCTTCCCCGGGCACCATGGTGAACGCATGGCCTTCCCACCCCCGTACCGCCGCACCCACCAGGGGCTTCCCTTGGGCAAGGCACAGCCGGTTAAGTTCCTGCCGCCACCGGGCCGAGCGCACGCACCCCACGACTACGTCGTACCTGGCCACCAGGTCTGCCATGCTCGCCTGCAGGTACTCCTCGACCCTGACGGCCGGATTCAGCGCCTGCAGCCGCCGCGGGGCGGCCCCGGCCAGGGCCGACTCCTCACCGCAGGACGAGTAATGCACAAAATCCAGCCCTTCCCCATCTTCCGGTTCCACCAGGCCCAACCGGCCCACGCCCGCCGCCGCCAGGTACAGGGAAGCGGCCATCCCCTGGCGACCCAAACCTACCAACAGGGCCGAAGCGTGCAGGAGGCGCACCTGGCCCTCCACCCCGAACCCGGGCAGAAGCAGGTGCCGGCTGTATCTCCTGAGGTCTTCTGCGGTGAGCTGTCCGGTCATTGACATCCTCCGGTCGCATTTTGCCGTGGACCCCCGCCCCCTCGCCGCTCCTGCCTCCCCAAACCACAGCAGCCTCAGAAGGCCCCGTAGTCATCCGCCAGCCCAGTGATCCGGGGTCCATCCCCACATACCGGGCAACGGGGGTCACGGGTCAGGGCCACTTCGTCCCAGGTCATGAGGCGGGCATCGTAAAGCAACAGCCTGCCCCGGTACGTTTCCCCTGCCCCCGTGAGGTAGCGGACCACGTCCATCGCCTGTAGGCACCCGATCAGCCCCGGCACCGGCCCGAATACCCCCGCTTCCCGGCAGGTGGGCACCGACCCCGGGGGCGGGGGTTCCGGGAACAGGCAGCGCAGGCACGGTCCCTGTCCCGGGAAGAAGAGGCTGGTCTGCCCTTCGAAACGAAATACCGCTCCGTAAGACAGGGGCTTCCCCAGCAGGTAGCAGGCGTCGTTCAGGAGGTACCGGGTGGCGAAGTTGTCACAGGCATCGACCACCACGTCGTACGGTGCCAGGACAGATTGAGCGTTTTCCCGCGTCAGCCGCACGGGGTAGATATCGATCCGGAGATCGGGTCGCAAGCTGCTCAGCTTATCGGCGGCCGACTCCACCTTGGGTCGTCCCAGGTCGGGTGTGGAGTGGATCACCTGCCGCTGCAGGTTGGACAGCTCCACAGCATCCCCATCCACCAGCCCAAGCCTGCCGATACCAGCCAGGGCCAGGTACAGACTGGAAGCAGAACCGAGGCCGCCGGCCCCTACCACCACTGCTGAAGCCTGCCGGAGGTATCCGTGCATCCCTACCTCCTGACAGCACGTCCGTGCCGTGCTCTATCGTAGCAATGTGCAACAGGCCTGTCAACGCACTCCGGACGGAACGGGCGGGACATAAAGCATTCCCGCCGGCACTTCCCCGACAATCACGGCCTGGGCCACGGGAACCGAGCAGGTGGTTTCCACCCAGCGACTCCAGAAGGGCGTTGCCACCGTTACCCCCAGGATCACCTGCAGGTACAGGGCATACCGGGTTTGGTTGATCCCCGCCCCCTCGAAGCTGTCCCGAAAGTCCACCCGCGCCGTCCCCACCGGGACCACGCGCACCGGGAGGCGGGGTCCCCACCCCGCCCAAAGGCCGTTTCCCAGCACCTGCCCCAGCGGAATATGCAACAACCACTGGTCCTGGCGGCGCATCTCTTCCTGCAGGGTGGCCAGTACCCGGGCCGCCATGCGCTGCAACAGAGCGGTATCGGGTTGGACATACCGCACCTGACCCTGATCCCCGGGTTGTACCCGGATAAGGGTCTGGTCCGAGAATTCCGCCATGGCCTGATCCAGGGCCCGGTAGACGGCCTGGTTGGCCAGCAGGACGGCCTCTCCTTCCGCGCGCGCCCAGAGGGACGGCATCACCCGCTGCGCGGCCACCCAACCAGCCAGGGCCAGGACCACCAGCAAGCTCCCCGCTATACCAAACCAGGCCCGGCTGCGCCGGGAAGCACGCCCCCTTCTTCCCGTTCCGCCCGGGATCCCGGCCGCCAGACGCCACTTGGGATACAGGAGAGAACGATACCACCAGCCCCGGAGACTCACGCTGTCATCCTCGCCAGCCAGCTTATGCCGGGCCGGCGGCCCGGGTGCCGTTACGGAGTCCAGCGCACCCGCACGAATCGTCGCCAGCCCACCTGGAGGATGCTACCGTCGGGGGCTTCGAGGGAGGCTTGCGGGTCTGTCACCTGTAGCCCGTTGAGGCGTACCCCCCCTTGCTCGATCAGGCGCCGGGCCTCGCTGTGCGAAGAGGCCAGTCCCGCCAGCACCAGCAATCGGGGCAGCCACACCAGCACGGGGGCGTCGGGGAGGGACCCGGGCATCTCAGGCACCCCGGCCTCCCGGAGGGAAATGGTCTTCTCGGGGACGTCGGCGGGGATCTCCCGGCGGGAGAACACACGCACGAAGCGCTCCTCGGCTGCCTCCGCCGCCCCGGTCCCGTGGTAGATGGTGACGATTTCGCGGGCCAGGCGCATCTTGGCCTCGCGGGGATTTAGTTGACCTGCCTCCATGTCGCGGGCCATAGCCCTGATCTCGGCCATGGGAACATCGGTGCAAAGTTCAAAGTAAGAAGGGAGCAGGCTGTCGGGAACCGACATCACCTTGCCGTACATCTGGTCGGGAGGTTCGGTGATGCCGATGTAATTGCCCAGGGACTTGGACATTTTCTGGACCCCGTCCAGCCCGACCAGGAGGGGCATGGTGAGCACCACCTGGGCCCCCAGGCCGTATTCCCGCATCACCTCCCGGGTAAGCAGGAAGTTGAAGGTCTGGTCAGTTCCCCCCAGTTCCACGTCGGTACGGGTGGCAATGGAATCGTAGGCCTGCGCCAGGGGGTAGAGGAACTCGTGTACGCTGATGGGCCGACCTTCCCGGAAGCGAGCGGCAAACTCGTCCCGCTCCAGCATGCGGGCCACCGTGTAGCGGGAGCAGAGTTCCACCACCTGGTAGAAGTTGAGCTTTCCCAGCCAGTGGGAGTTGAAGAGGATCTCGGTACGCTCCCGGTCCAGGATGCGGTAAACCTGTTCCTCGTAGGTGCGAGCGTTGGCGCGCACCTGCTCCTCGGTGAGGGGCTTGCGGGTCTCCGACCGCCCGGAGGGATCCCCGATGCGCCCGGTGAAATCCCCGATGATAAACATCACCAGGTGTCCCATATCCTGGAACTGGCGCAGCTTCCGCAGCACCACCGCGTGCCCCAGGTGGATGTCGGGGGCGCTGGGGTCGGCCCCCAGCTTGACCCGCAGAGGACGCCCGGTTTCCCGGGCCTCCTGGAGCTTGTGCTCCAGTTCCTCGGGCGACCACACCCCCACCGTACCCCGTAACAGCATCTCCATTTGCGCACGGATCTCGCTCAAACCTTCCCACTCCCCGTTCCCTACCTCGCGCCATTGTACCACGTGCTTGTCCCCCTGGCCAGGGGATGCGTACGCCGCGGACCAAGAAGACACCCGAACAGTGCCGTTGCGAGAATAGTAACTGCAGAGGCATTTACGTGAAACGTGTATCAATATGGCATCAAACCTGGAAAAAACCCGGAAGGAGGCGGACCACCCGGTGACGAAGAACAGGTACCGGAAGGAGGCATGGCTGCGTGCGTGCTGTGGTCAGGGTAGGCGTGGCCCTGTTTATCCTCGTCCTGGCCCTTACCCTGGGTGTGGGGGTCGGGTTCCTGGCCGCCGGCATCTACCGGGTTCGGCCCGTCCTGGCCGCCATGGAGCCGGATCCGGCCCTGTCCAGCCTGATTTATGACGCCAGCGGCAACCTGGTGACAGCCATACCGGGGCGGGAAAAGCGCATCTACGTGGACCTCAAGGATATCCCGCAACACGTGCAGGAGGCCTTCTTGGCCGCCGAGGATGCCCGCTTCCGCTACCATGCGGGAGTGGATTTCCGGGCCATCGCGCGCGCCCTCTGGGAGGACATCGCTTCCGGCCGCATTGCCCAGGGCGGCAGCACCATCACTCAGCAACTTGCCCGCAATGCCTTCCTGACCCAGGAACGTACGCTGAGCCGGAAAGTCCAGGAGGCCATCCTGGCCGTCATGCTGGAACGGGAGTACACCAAGGACCAGATCCTGGAGATGTATTTGAACCAGATATTCCTCGGCCACGGCGTCTACGGGGTGCAGGCAGCCGCTCAGCTCTACTTCGGGAAGGATGCCCGTGACCTCACGGTGGCAGAAGGAGCCATGCTGGCGGGCATCACGAGAGCTCCCAGTGTTTACTCTCCCTACGTGAACTTCTCCCTGGCCAAGCAGATGCAGTCGGTGGTACTGGACCAGATGGTCAAGTACGGGTTCCTCGACCGCGCCCTGGCAGACAAGGCGGCCGCCCAGCCCATCAAGCTGGTGGGTCTGGCTAACGCCCAGGCGTACCCGGCTCCCTGGTTCGTAGACTACGTGCTGGAATACCTGCTGGCCCGCTACCCGGCCGATCTGGTGTTCCACGGTGGCCTCAAAGTGTACACCACCCTGGACACCCGTATCCAGAAGGCAGCCGAGCAGGCCGTCAAGCTGCTGGACCGCCCCTTCCCTCTCAAGGAAGACCAGCCCTCGGTCCAAGCGGCCGTGGTGGTCATGGATACGGAAACGGGGTACTTGCGGGCCATCGTGGGCGGCCGCGACCATCGTAAGCTACGCGCATTTAACCGCATCCTGGCCAAGAGACAGCCCGGTTCGGCGTTCAAGCCCATCATCGATTATGCCGCCGCCTTCGAGGCCGGCTGGGGAACGGGGATGCTGGTGGACGATGCCCCCGCCGCCTGGCCGGACCCGTACTCTCCAGACGGCTTCTTTCGACCCAACAACTACGACTCCAAGTTTGAGGGGCTCATGACCGTGCGGCGGGCGCTGGAAGAGTCCCGCAACGTGCCCGCGGTGAAGGTACTCGACGCCATCGGTGTTAGGGCAGGAGTGGAGATGGCCCAGAGGCTGGGGATCACCACCCTGGTCACCTCCGGCAAACACAATGACATGGGCCTGGCCACGGCCCTGGGCGGGGTGACGGAAGGAGTGCGGCCGCTGGACATGGCCGTGGCATTCGCCGCCTTCGCCAACGGAGGGGTAAGGGTGCAGCCCCTGGCCGTGCTCAAGGTCGTGGACAGGGATGGCAACGTGCTCGAGCAGTCCCAGCCCCAGCGTCAGGTGGTGATCTCCCGGGAAACGGCGTACATGATGACCGACTGCCTGAAGGGGGTGATGACCAAACCGTGGGGAACGGGCCGGGCGGCGGCCATCGGACGGCCAGCCGCGGGCAAGACGGGAACGACCAGCGACTGGCGGGATGCCTGGTTCGTCGGGTACACGCCCCAACTCGTGACCGCGGTGTGGATGGGTTATGACGAGGACAAAACCATGCCTCCGGGCACCACCGGGGGCGGGTACCCCGCCCGCATCTGGAAGGAAGTCATGACCGAGGCCACCCGGAACCTGCCCCCCCTCGATTGGGAAAAGCCCGCAGGCCTGGTATCCCTTCCCGTATGCAACAAATCGGGCAAGCTGCCTTCGCCCCTTTGCCCCGACGACCAGGTGACCCAAGAGCTCTTCCACCGGGGTACAGAGCCCACGGGCATTTGTGATGTGCACGTACTGGTCACGATTTGCCCCGAAAGTGGCTTGCTGGCCACCCCGTTCTGCCCCAACCCGCAGGAGAAGGTGATGATCCGGCGCCCCCAGGTCTACCCCGCCGATCCCAAGGGAAGAGTGCCACTCGACGCCGCAGAAGAGGCGCCCCGGGAGTACTGCGGGGTTCATGCTTCCGGTGGACCAGTCCTTCCCGGAAGCCGTCCTTCCGTTCTTCCTCCTCCGGCTTCTCCTCCGTGAAGGCTTTCCGCGCGTTCCCGCAGGGAGATGCTACGCCATGAGTGTAAGCGATCCCAAGATCTCTGCTCTGGCTACCGTGGGGGAACTTGCTGCTACTCTGGTACATGAAATAAAGGGGCCCCTCGCCGTCGCGGACGGTTACATACAACTCCTGCACAACCAGATCCATGATGTAAGGTGCCGGGACATTTGCCAGAAGGTGAGGAGTCAACTGGAACACATTGACCACCTCGTCCAGGGACTTCTGTTCCTGGCCCGCTCCCAACGACCCAACTGGCGACTGTGCCGGGCCGACGAGATCGTCAAGAATGCCATCAGCCTGATCCAGGCCACGGCCCTTGCCCGCGGTGTGGAGATCCGCGTCACCGGGCTGGCCCGCGCCCCCGAGATCTGCGCCGACGCCGGTCAGATGACCCACGTCATCCTGAACCTCGTGCTCAACGCCCTGGAAGCTATGCCTTCCGGGGGCACCGTCTGGGTGCGCCTGCGTTGCCTGCCGTCGTCCCGCGGGCTCGTCATCACCGTCGCGGATAACGGGCCGGGGATCCCGCACGAGATCAGGAGCAGGCTGTTCCAACCCTTCGTGACCACCAAAGAAGGAGGGACCGGGCTGGGACTGACCATCTGCCGCAATATCGTCAGCCAGCACGGCGGCAACATCCGCATCCGCAGCGGCAAGAGGGGGACCATCGTACAGGTCAGCCTGCCCCCGGCAGATACCCGCCTGGTGGCCCCCGAGCGCTCGGCGGCGCCCGTCGCCAGTTGCTGAACGGGGGCTCGCCTCCGGGTTCGCAGGCGATGGCGGGGGGAACATTGCATCCCGCGGACAAGCAGGGCTGGCCGGGAGTATCGGTGATCATACCGGTGGCCCCCTGCTCGGCAGACCCCGCCGGGCGTGGGAAACTGCCTGCGGTCCAGAGCATGAAGCGGCAGCAATACCCGGGGCCCCTGGAAGTGATCGTCGCCAGTGCCCTACTGCCGCCCGACAACCCCGCACCCGCGGCGGGCTATCCGGCCGCGGCCGAGCCCGATGCCAGCGGCGGGCCGCCCGCGAGCGCTACGGACAAGGTGCGCAACCTCTGGACCGGGGTCAAGCGGGCTCGTCACCGCATCCTCGTCTTCTGCGACGCCGACGTGGAAGTGCCATCCACCCTCCTGCGCGAACTCGTACAGGCCTTGTCCCAACCGGAGGCGGGACTCTCCTACGCGCTACCTTGCTGGACGGGGGCGCGATCGGGAGGTCCCCTCCTCCTTCAGGCCTGGGCAAACGCCCAGGTGGGTGCCTTCCTGCTCCCCATCGCCAGGTACGCCCGGCGACGACCGGTCACCGGAGCCCTGGTGGTCATCCCCCGGCAAGTGCTGGAGGAGATAGGCGGCGTGGCGGCCCTCGCTGGCTACCTGGCAGACGATGCCCGTCTGGGGGACCTGGTACAGACCGCGGGGTACCGGGCCATCCCTTGCGGTTGGGTCCGGGTGGCGAGCGGGAACCGGGGCTGGGGAGAGGCTCTGTCCACCTTCCTGCGCTGGCTCCTCACCCTGCGCCACCACACCCCTCTCGCTTACACCCTGTCGTATCTCACCCACTGGGTGACTGCCGGCCTCATCTGGGGCCTGTGGATGCAAGCCCGGGGAGCAAACCCCCTCTGCGCCTGGGTGCCCCTGGTGGCAGCGGCTGTGGCCCGCGTGTGGTCGGCGTCTCTTCCGGCCCGGTATGCACGTGCCCCCGATCCCTGGGTGGCCGTGCTGGCGCCCCTCGCGGATCTGGTGGCCGCGGTACTGTGGCCGGCTCCCCTCCTGGTGCGCCGGGTCACCTGGGCGGGAACCACCTTCCGCGTCCTCGGCGGGGGACGCGTCCTCCCCGTGCGCGCACCGGGTGATACAGGGACCTCGCACGCGACGAAACGAAACAGCCCCGCGGGACGTCAATAAATGGCGAGAATCCAGGAAGGGAGTCCCGACCTTGCTATCACCTCGGCGCCGCGCACTGCACGCTGGCCTGTTCCTCCTCACCGTCGTGCTCATGGCCATCTCCGTGACCCAGGCGTGGCAATTGCTTCCTCCCGGGTCTCCTCCGGCGGCACACTCGCCTGCAAACGCCACCAGCACCTCCCAGGACGGATCGAGCACCGGGGGATCCGGCGCTGGAGGCGGGCAGCCCGGCTCCGCAGGTGGTGAGCGCGGACAAGAGCAGGGAAACGCCGCGCCGGGCATGGAGGGGCCACCCGTACCGGTGCGGGCGAGGGGCATCTATGTGACCTCGCACGTAGCGGGCATGCCGGGGCGGCTCGAACAACTCACGGCCCACATCAAGGGCTCGGGGCTGAACGCCATGGTAATCGACCTTAAGGACAACTCAGGCACCGTTCCCTACCCGCTACCTGTCCCCCTCCTCAGCGAAATCAAGGCCGTCCGCCCCCGCATCGACGATCTGCCCGCCCTGGTCCGACACCTCAAATCCCAGGGGATATACCTCATCGCTCGCATAGTGGTTTTCCAGGATCCCGTGCTGGTCAACGCCCGGCCCGAGTGGGCCATTCGGGATCAGCAAGGGAAACCCTGGCGTGATCAACACGGGTGGTACTGGCTTAACCCGTACTCACGGGACGTGTGGGAATATAACGTGGATCTAGCCGAACAGGCGGTGAAGCTGGGCTTCGACGAAGTGCAGTTCGACTACGTGCGTTTCCCGGACAACCCCCAGCGGGTAGCCAGGACGGCAGTGCTGGATAACCCCGAGGGTCTCACCCGCACGGAGGCCATCCTTGCCTTCCTGCGGCTGGCCCGCGAGAGGCTGGCGGGAAAGGCCTTCCTCTCCGCCGACGTATTCGGTCTTGCCACCACCGCGGCAGACGACATGGGCATCGGCCAGGACTTCTCCGCCATCTGCCAGGTGGTGGACTACATCTCCCCCATGGTCTACCCCTCTCACTACTACAACCCCGGGATATACGGCCTGCCGGTTCCCGAGGCCGATCCCTACCAGGTGGTGAAACGGGCCCTCCAGGATGCCAAGGCCAAGGCGCGGGGTACACGGGCCATGATCCGGCCCTGGCTCCAGGACTTCAGCCTCCGCATTCCCTACGGCCGGGCGGAAGTGGAAGCACAGATCCGGGCCGCCCACGAAGAGGGAATCGACCAGTGGTTGTTGTGGAATCCCGAGAATGTCTACACTGCGGGGGTGGATTACCGGGCCGCCCAGGCCCCACAGGCCCCAGCCAACGAACTGGGAAGGGTACTCATCCTGGAATACCACCACATCGGTCCCCAGGAGGGTCGCTGGACCCGGACTCCCCAGAACTTCCGGGCCGATCTGGAACGCCTATATCGCGAAGGGTACCGGTTGATCGGCCTCACCGATTACCTGCAGGGCAGGATCTCCGTTCCCGCCGGCTTTTCCCCCGTAATCCTCACCTTCGACGACTCCTCTCCCGGCCAGTTCAGGCTCCTGGACCCCGGGCAGGAGCCGCCTCCGTCACCCCGCCGCGACGGCCCCCTCCCTCGCCCGCTTAAGGTGGGCGATCGTTACATCGACCCCGACTGCGCGGTAGGGGTTTTGCTCGACTTTTGCGCGCAGCACCCCGACTTCGGCCGGGCGGCCACCTTCTACGTCCTCTTCCCCACTCCTTTCGGACAGGCGGACTGCTGGAGGGAGAAGCTCGTCTTCCTGCACGAGATGGGGATGGAAATCGGCAACCACACCATGAGCCACGCCAGCCTGAAGAACCTCGGCCCGGACGAGATCCAGCGGGAGTTGGCCCTTCCCCAGGCCCGGGTGCAGGAGGTTTTGCCCGGTTACCTGATGACCTCCCTCGCCCTGCCCTTCGGTGAAGCACCCGCGCAACGCAACTTGCTGCTGGCCGGAGAGTATAAGGGAGCCGCCTATCGCCACCTGGGCGTCATGGTGGTGGGTGCAGAACCGGCCCCCTCGCCAGCTGCCCGGTCCTTCCGGCCCGATGCCATCCCCCGGGTGCAAGTTTTCGCGGAGGAGCTCGACAAGTGGCTGTCGTTCCTCGCCAGCCACCCCGGGGAACGATACGTCTCCGACGGTGATCCCGGGCGCCTCAGCTTTCCACCCGCCCTGGCCGAACGACTCCACCCCGAATGGGATGGGAGGGTAACACCCTCCGGGGAGAGGTGACGGGCCCAGGGCTGATAAGGTAAGATGATGGCAGGAAGGGAATCATATGGTACCGGAGGGGATGACCGGTATGGGGCGCTCCTGGTTGGTCCTTGCGCTGGGTTTGCTGGGAACTGCCCTGGCCGTGGCCTACGTGCTGTGGCCGGAACCCCCCCTCCACCCGACCGGCTACACCTACCACGTCCAGGGCGGATTTGCCGGGTTCGACCTAACTCTGGAACTGGATGCCTCTGGAGAATGGACGTACCGGGACGCCAAAGATCCCTCGCGGCACACATCGGGCCGTCTTTCTCCTCAGCAGGCCGCCGCCCTGACCCGTCTGGCCCACGAGGTGGACTGGCCCCACCTTCCCGACCGGTTCACAAGTCAACCCGCACCAGCCGACGAACTGTTCCGCACCGTGGAAGTGCGGGCCTCCGGCCGGCGGTATCGGGTCACGGTGGGTAGTGTGGCCCCCATCCCCGAGCCTTTAACGAACCTGCTCAACTTCCTCGAGGGAGTGCGCCGCGAAGCCGAGGCCAAGCTGCCCTCCCGGTTCAGCCTGGTGGCAGAAGGTCCCACCCTGTACCTGACCGGGGGGACGGGCCAGAAAATCAAGCTGCTCGAACTCGCCCAGTTGCCGGACACCTTCCGACCCCAGGGAAGTGATACCGAATTCGGGGTGGGAAAGGACAGTTTCGGACCCTGCGCCCTGTCGCCGGGTGGCACGCGGGTGGCCTGGGCCACGATGGGGCTCCATCCCCTGGTGGGGTACCTCACCGTGCGGGAACCCCGGCCCGTTCCCCTGGACCTGTACTTTGAAGGCAGCATCCAGGCCGTGTCGTGGGCTCCGCAGGACGATTACCTGGTCGTGCAGGTGCTCTCGCCCGCCGGAGGCAGTTCCCTGTACGCGTACGCCGTCCCCCGGCGTGCCCGTATACCATTCCCCGGCCGCAACCAGTTCCCTCCCTCCGGGTACCGGGTGTCCATCAGGGGCTGGAAAGACGGGCACACTCTGTTGTTCCGAGTCGAGAACCTTCCCGGCACGGCCCCCCCGGAAGCCGGGGAATGGACGTGGGATCTCAGGACCGGTAAGGTGGCCGAGGACCAACGCTGACCCCTGACGTTGTTTATCAAGTTTGGTTATGATACAATTTTTTTCGCACAACCCGGCTCGCCGCCGGGTTACTTATGTGACAGAATCGAGGTGAACGCTGTGAGGAAGCGCGTGCTATTCAGCATATTGCTGATCATGATTCCCGTCGCCATGGTCACCGCCGCGGGGGCACCGCTGGCGGCACCGGGCTGGACGGCGAATACATGGCACCCGGGGTACGAACCCCTCAAGGCGCAGATCATGGCCTGCCTGGCCGGCGATCCGGCCACCTACGGCGTGTATTTCCTTGATCTGGAGTCGGGCAAGAGCTTCGGTATCAACGCCGATCTGCCCATACCCCAGGCCAGCACGGTGAAGGTACCCATCGTGCTGTACGTGAACCATCTGGTGGCACAGGGCCGGGCAAGCTGGAGCGATCGTGTTGCCTACCAGCCTGCTACCGACCACCGTACCGGGGCCGGGGCCCTGCAGTTCTTCGCCCGGCCGGGAGACACCTACTCCCTGCGGGTGCTGTCAAACCTGGCCATCACCCTTTCCGACAACGTGGCCAAGGCCATGCTGGTCAGGCACCTGGGAGCCTCGAACATCAAGCGGTTCATGGCCTCGCTGGGTGCATCCCATCCCAACATCAACGGGGAGGAACCCACCACCGCCCGGGATATGGCCATCTACCTGCAGGCCATCCTGCGGCTGGCGCGGGAAAACCCCGAACTGGGCTGGAGAATGATCGACGACCTGTCCCACACCATCTGGCACGTGGGCCTGCCCGGACAGTTGCCGCCCGGAATTCAGGTGGCGCATAAAGAGGGCGACATCACGGGAGTATCCAACGACGTGGGCATCGTATTCTCGTCTCACCCGTACATCCTCTGCATCCTCTCGGATGGTCAGCAGGATATCGAGGCCGGGTTCAGAAAGATATCCGAGATCTCCCGGCTGGTCTACGACTACCAGGAGCAGGTCTACCGCTCCCTGGGACGGTAACTCCCGTGCAGGATGCGGAGGTGCAAGCTCTGGCATGGAAATGGCCCGGCACGAACTCAGAGACAGGATTAACGACTCCCCGTTCTACAGGCTGATGGGCATCCGCCTGGTAGAAATCGAACCGGGCCGCTCGCGGCTGGAGGCGGACGTGGGGAACCAGCACCTGAACGTATACGGCACCGCCCACGGAGGCCTGTGTGCTGCCCTGGTGGATTGCGCCGTGGGAACCGCCCTGATCGGTGACCTGGGTCAGGTGACCAGGCCCTCTCCCACCGTAGAGATGAAGATCAACTACCTGGCTCCCGTTACCGGAGGCAGGCTGGTGGCAGAAGGTCGCCTCCTGCACCGCGGACGCACCCTGGCTGTGGGTATGGCCGAGATCAGGGACGGCGAAGGGACTCTGGTGGCCGTCGGCACGGCCACCTACCTGTCCGGGGGAAAGGAACCCAACACCTTGAGGTAGGTGGCAAGTTGTCCCAGTTCGGCCAGCGCCTCTGCGAGGGCGGGATCATCCACATGGCCCTCGCAGTCCACATAGAAGATGTACTCCCAGGGACGAGCCCGGGAAGGGCGGGACTCCAGCCGGGTGAGATTGATACCGCGGCGGGCGAACGCTCCCAGGCAAGAGTACAGCGCCCCCGGCCGGTGGGCCGTTCCCATGATCAGGGTGGTCTTGGCCGGCCCGGCGAAACACAGGGGTTCCCGGCTGATGACGAAGAACCGGGTCTGGTTGTCGGGGCGATCTTCGATCCCCCTGGCCAGCACGTCCAGGCCGTATATGGAGGCCGCTCTGCTGCTGGCGATGGCCCCCGCCCCGCGCAGTCCCCGCTCCCGGATGTGACGGGCGCTCCCTGCGGTGTCAGCGGCCGCTACGGCTTCCAGCCCGTGCCGGCGCAGAAAGTTACTGCACTGGGCCAGGGCCTGGGGATGGGAGTAAACCCGCCTGATCTCTTCCAGGCGCTGACCGGGCAGGGCCAGCAGGCAGTGGCTGACGGGGAGGATCACTTCTCCCCGCACATACAGGGCGAACCCGCGCAGCAGGTCGCTGGTCTCGTTGATGGATCCGGCATAGGAGTTCTCCACCGGCACTACGCCCAGATCGGCTCTGCCCTCCTGCACGGCCCGGAAAACGTCCTCCACCGTGGCACACGCCAGCGGATGGGGATCCTCCCGCTCACCCCATCTCTCCCAATAGCGCCATATGGCTTCCTCGCTGAAAGCACCGGGTTCCCCCTGAAACGCAACTTTCACCATTTGTGGATACAAACCCCCAACCATGCGTCTGTCCGGACTTTTCCCCAGAATAGCGGGGAGTGCCCGGACTCGTCAACCGGACCGCCGCCACGTGCGGCCGTCGCCAGCCCCTGCTCCATATACTGACCGGGGAAGGAGGCGGGTACATGGACACCTTAACCCTGACCGCAACACCACTGGTGGACGCCCTGACAGAATACGCGCGCCAAGGTGTGATCAGGTTCCACATGCCCGGACACCGGGGAGGCCAAGGCTGCCCGGATGTCCTGCGGGATTGGCTGGGCGAGGCTATGCGGCTGGACGCCACCGGCGTATTGGGCCTGGACGACCTCCACCAGCCCGGCGGCGTACTGCAGATCACCCAGGAACTGGCTGCCCGGTGCTTTGGAGCCGACCATACCTTCTTCCTGGTAAACGGCACCTCGGCGGGCGTCCACGCCATGATCCTTGCCACCTGTGGCCCAGGAGACAAGATCATCGTCGCTCGCAACCTCCACAAGTCTGCCCTGGCCGGGCTGGTGCTGTCGGGTGCCCACCCCATCTATGTCCAGCCCGAACTCGACTCTGAACTGGGCATCAGCATGGGCGTGGAAGCCCACGCGGTCGCCGCCGCCCTCGAGACCCATCCCGAGGCCCGGGCCGTGCTGGTGGTCAGCCCCACCTATTACGGCGTCACCAGCGATCTGGAGGCCCTGGCCGCCCTCGCGCACAGCTATGACGTCCCCCTGCTGGTGGACGAGGCCCATGGCCCTCACTTCCGCTTTCACCCCGCTCTCCCCACCCCCGCCCTGGAGGCGGGGGCAGACGCCGCCGCCCAGGGCATCCACAAGATCCTCTCCGGCCTGACCCAGGCCTCTATGCTCCACCTGCGCGGCAACCGGGTGGACGTCACCCGCATGCAGTATGTGCTCCGGATCCTGCAGAGCACCAGCGCCTCGTATCTGCTCATGGCCTCCCTGGACGCCGCGCGCGCGCAAATGGCCAGAGAGGGCTACCGCCTGTGGGAGAAGGCTCTCCACCTGGCCGCACTGCTGCGCGAGGGAGTGGCCGCCATCCCCGGCCTGGCCACCTTCGGCCGGGAGCGCGTGGGCAGGCCCGGCGTCCACGACCTGGACCTGACCAAGGTCACCGTGCATGTCGCCGGCCTGGGTATCAACGGTCCCGAAGCCGAGCACATCCTGCGCTACCGTTACGGCATCCAGGCGGAGATGTCTGACCTGTACAACCTGCTCTTCATCGTGGGATACGGCAACACCCGTGAGGAGGTACTCTACCTCCTGGGTGCCCTGGCAGCCTTGGCCCGGGAAGCAGGCGCCTGCCACAATCCGTCGTCGGGCTCATACTCCGCCCCGGATTCCCCCACCTCCTGCGGCACACCTGATACCGTCCGGGTACCTCCTCTGCCGCCCGTACCCCCGCTCCAACTGCTCCCCCGAGAGGCCTTCTTCCGGCCCTCCCGCCCGGTGTCGCTCGAGCATGCCCGCGGTATGATCTCTGCCGAAACGGTCACCTGCTATCCGCCGGGAATACCGGTGCTGTGTCCGGGCGAACTGGTCACCCCCGAGGTTCTCGACTACCTCCTGGCGATCCGCTCCGCAGGGTTGCGCATCTCCGGTCCCGCCGATCCCGATCTCCGCTACCTGCGGGTCCTCTAACCGTGTCGCCAAAGCCTCCTGAAACCCACGGTCGCATATAGATTAGCCGGGGTGAGGAAGTGGAGGCCCTCCTGACCAACATGTGGACCACGGTGAGACCGAGCCCCAGCGGGCAGGCCCTGGTTTCCGCCGTCGTGCTCGAATCCACCCGGCCTCCCACCCGGTGGCATCTGGAGACGCGGGGCCCCCTGGAACTGGAACTGCATGTGGAAGGACTGGCCCTCAACTTCCCTCCGGCCCGCCTGCCCGTCCTGGACGGTCTCGTGCACGAGGTATCCGTCGGCCCACACGATGGTGCGATCACAACTGCCATCCACCTGGACCACCCATCTGCCCCCACCCTGGCCCTGGAGGGGGACGGGCCGTTTCGCCTGCTATGCTGGTTTGACCGTTCTCTCCTCCGGCAAATTATGGGTGGAGTCAAGGTACTTGTGGACCCCGGCCACGGGGGGAAAGATGCCGGGGGGCGGGGCCCCATCAACCTGGTCGAAAAGAACGTGACCCTGAAAGTGGCGCGCTACCTGGTCGGAGAACTGCGGGCATGGGGTGCCCACCCCCTGGTAACCAGGCATGACGACCGCGACGTGCCGGCCAGCCACCGCTTTCTGCCGGCCCGGGAAGGGCAGGCCCGGATAGTGGTCAGCCTGCATACCGACCGCCTGCGCGACCCCACCGTGCGCGGGGTGCGGACCCTTTACTGGACCTCCCACCCGGGGAGCCGCGACCTCGCCCACCACATCCACCATTGCCTCCTGGAACGTACCGGCTTCCCCAGCCGGGGCGTACGCCAGGCCAGGCCTCCGGACCCGCGGGTGGCGGTACCGGCCGTAACCGTGGAGCTGGTGTGCATCAGCAACATGCTGGACGAAGCCTGGCTGCGCAGCACCACCTTCCTGGCGCGGGCAGCCCAGGCCATCACTCGCGGCATCAAAGACTACCTGTTCTCGACTGCTTCCCAGGCACGTCCTCCCGAGACCCGCAGGGCGGGAGTCGTGCCGCAGGTCTGCTTCTCTGCCATCCCCGTGCGCACCCACGTGCTATCCGAGCAGGACGACATGGTCCAGGTGGTGGCCCGCTACACGCGGGGAATCGCGGAACCAGGTGACGTCATCTGCGTGGCCGAGTCCCCTCTGGCGGTAACCCAGGGACGTGCCATCGTATCTTCCCAGGTAAAGCCCGGCCTGGCCGCCCGCGTGCTGAGCAAGTTTCCCGACCCCGACGGGAGCCTGGGTACCCCTCAGGCCATGCAACTGGCCATTTCCGAAGTGGGGCTGGGCCGTATCCTCGTGGGCGGGTTAGCCGCTGCCCTGGGTAGAGCTGCGGGCCGGCGGGGCGACTTCTTCCGGGTGGCCGGGCAGGCCCTGGCCCAAATCGACGACATCGCGGGGACCATGCCCCCCTATGACCGCCACGTGGTCCTGGGGCCCCGGGACCCCCAGAAGGTGGCGGATTCTATCAAGCGGGCCACCGGGGTAGACGCCCTGGTCGCCGACGTCAATGACATCCGTTGTGTGGACATCCTGGGATCCACGAGCGATTACCCGGAGGCCGCCCTCACCGAGGCCCTGCGGGAGAACCCCTTCGGCAACGACGATCAGTGCACGCCGATAGTCGTGCTCAAACCCCTGCGGCGCGACCACTGAAACCGTTGGGGATCAAGGCTTTCCCGCAACCACTCCTGGGGCATTCTGGCAGCGGAGCCGGGAATGGCCCAGCCGTTCGGCCACCACCTTCGGGTGCACCCCCTGCCGGAGCAGGATCGTGGCTTGGGTGGCCCTCCGCAGGGGCAGCACGCCGACGGCCTTCGCCCCGGGGGCGTACGGGGACGCCACGGCGATCCCCGCGCCGCCAAGCAGGACGGCGCGGGCCAGTGCTAGGGCGACGGGCGCCCCGACTGTCCCGTCGGCGTCCACCACGAGGAGCCGGAGGGCGGGCAGGTCGGCGGAGAGGCCCGCAGGCCATGAAGGAGGCCAGAGAGGGCCCGGGCCTCGTTGAAGGCGGGGAGCACGATCCAGGTGATCGTGTCCAAGGGGCACCATGTCGCGAGCGCGCGGGTCTGTCTTGACGCCCTACCGTTGGTCTGTTATTTTGGATGCAGGAGTGATGGCATACGAAAACCACGCTGTATGTTGACCGAAATCTGTTGGAGGAAGCGGCGAAGCTGGCCGGGTTCAAGAGCTTCACGGAGACGATCCACGCGGCCCTCTCCGAGTTCGTCCGCAGGAAGCGCCTCGAGCAACTCGCCGCCGCCCTGGGCACCGTCGACCTCGCGCTCGACGACCGGGCGCTGGAGGAGCTGCGCCGCGATGGCTGACCGCTTCCTGGCCGACACTTCCCTCTGGATCGAGGCCCTGCGGCCGGGCGGACGGTCGGACATCGCGGCGTGGCTGAAGCAAGCCATACTCCGCGACTCGGTCGTGCTAGCCCAGCCCGTACTGGCCGAGCTACTGATAGGGGCGCGCGATGAGAGGCAGTCCGAAGAGCTCAAGAAGAAACTCGGCGCCCTGCCGCTCTTGGAGGTGGGAGGCCAGGTGTGGGAGCGGGCAGCTTCCCTGGGCTTCAGACTGCGCCGCCGGGGGCGCATGGTGCCGCTGGTGGATCTCTTGATCGCGGCGTCGGCCCTGGAGGGCTCGTGCGTGCTGGCCCACAGGGACGAGCACTTCGAGGTGGTCAGGGAAATCGAACCGGCGCTACGCACCATCGACTTTCTCGTGTCGTGAGGAATAGCGCCTCGGCTTTCGCCCCAGCTCACGGCCCCCGATGTCGCGCACAGTGAAATCCCTCCGCGCCACCTCTGGTGCCTCCCCTCGGGGTTTGTCCCAGGGTGGCCAGATTTTCGTCTGCGGCCCGATGGGTAAGTTACATGCCCCCCTGACACGCTGCCTTTCCACCGCCCCCGCAACCTCGGTGAAAGTGGCTCTGCAGTGGACCCGCGATTCGACCGTCAGCCTGAAGAGCCGTCCCGATCTGCCTCAGCGGTCGCCTCCCGGCGTCCCCGGGAAAAGTGGCGACTTGGAGGTCAGGCCCTCGGCGCGCAGTTTGACCTCGACCTGTACGTCCACAGGCAAGCGTCCGTAAATCTTATCCCAGTGCTCCCTCACGGCAAACCACTGTTGCGGTCGTTTCCGGTACAACCACCAGCCGAAGCCGAACACGTCGGCTCCCATTTCCTGGGTTCGGCGCAGCGCGCTGGCGAGGTCCTGCGTGAGCGCCGTGGCCAGCGCTCGTTCGAGCTGCTTGAGCCTGGCCGGCTCGATGAAGTAGGTGGGGGTAAGTTCTTCGCGGAGTTCTGCCGCAACACGCAGGCGCGTTTGCCCTCTCAACTGGCCGCCTTCGGTCATCAGTTTGATTTCCGGGCGGTACGACAGCACGCGCGCCGTGATCGGGGCCCCCGAGTCGGGGGCGGTGGCCCGGATGAGTGGCCGCCTTGCCCTGCGCAGCGTTAACGAAACGGCTAATGATTCGTTCTGCGGAAGCGCACCCACCATGCGATCTCCCCTGAATACCGCCAATCCCGCGGCGCGAACCTCCGGGGTGGGCGGAACCGTACCCGGGGCCGCCGTGGTCCGGCCGCCGGCCTGGCCACCCGCCCGGTCGGGACTCCCCGATTGCCCCCCGGGTAAGGCCTGGGCTTCCGGGGGAACGATTTCGACCATTGCCGCCACCGGCTGCATGCCCTCGGCGTGCAGGGCGAGGCCGAAGCGGCCAGCAGGCGTGGCGATGGTGGCCCCGGTGTCAGCCGCCAGTTCCAGCAGGGCGACCAAGCCTGCCCCCGGGATATCAGCCAACCGCGGCTGAAAACGCAATAGCTCTTCCGCCCGGCCGGGGGTAACGATGAGCTGGGCGGCGCGGCGCGCCTGTGCATCTCGGGTCAGGAAGTCCCACAGGCTGGCGACACCCCTGTCACGAGCCACCTGCTCCGACATGACCACCGCCTGCAGGTGGGACAGCGCCGGCGTGCGGGGCAGGTATTCACACAGAAGATGGAAGCCTTCGCTTACGGCGTCGGTCTCAACCGCCCGCACCCACACACGCGGCGCATCGGCACCGCCCTCGCCGCCCCCACCGCCCCCTGCCGCCCCGGCTGCTGCACCCCCTGCCAGCATGCGCGGCACCATAATCTGGAAGGTGACCCGCAGGGCGCGGGTGTTCCCCCGGTCGACGCCCATCGCCACCACATGGGCCGTGCGCTCCGGGTCTTCCGCATCCCAGCAGCCGGAGAGGACCATACATACCAGGGCCAAGCACGCCAGCGGAACAAGTTTGCCTCGGGGGAGGCTCACGGCCGGGCCCTCCTTGCCCGCACAGGGGAGGCATGCCGTCGCCCCGTGGACCTGGGGGTGTGCCCTGACCGCGCCGAACCGGTGACCTGCCGGCGGCGCCACAAAAGCCCCAGGACCACCACGGCTGGCAGGAGCGTCTGGAGAGCCGCGGAGACGATGCCACCCCAGAACAGGACCCGGCTGTACACGGTGCGCTGGGAGGGCACGTTGAGGGCGAATACCGCGGTCAGGGCGGCCAGCAGGGGGATCAGGGGACGGTGGTCACCAAGCCCCAGGATGCACCCGGCAGCCCGCGCCTGTACGATGAAGAGGAGGGCGATTTTGGCGAAGGAGACGAGCATCCAGATGGTTGCGACTGCCACCTCGATTCGTTCCAGCAGGGGGGGCACCCGCACCACCCGCAGACCCTCGAGGAACGAAAAGGGTATGCGGGAGAGGTTGTACCATCCCAGGATCCCCTGATCCACGGCGAGCAGGCCCCCCGTCACCACCCAGGTGATGAGCAGGCCTGCCAGCAAAGGTCCCGAGCGCCGCGTCCCGCCCAGAGCCGGCAGCAGCATGCCCAGCGCCACCACCTCCCCAAAAGGGAAGGCGGAAATGGGGGCGCCCCGCAGGGCGGGAAGAGGGCCGCGGGCAAAAACGGGAAACAGCAGGCGGGGGTCGAACTGGCCCACAAGAAGCGCGACGCTGGGGATGAGGCCCGCAACGAGCAGCGCCACGGTTATTCCCCCGGCCCTCGCCACCGGTTCGGTGCCGTAGAACGCACCCCCAATCCCCTGGGTCACGAGCAGGACCATGTTGGCCCACAGGGGAGTCACGCGGAGGAAGGTTTCCTTGATGAAGGCGCTGCTCGCCCGCAGGGTGGTGTACGTCATGAAGAGGAATACGGCCAGCAGCAGGGTGCCCAGCAACTTACCCCCTGCCTTTCCCAAACCTTCCTCTGCTGCCTCTATCAGGTCCTTCCCCGGGGCCAGGCTGGCTACCGCCAGCAGCAGCAGTACCACAGCTACTCCGTTGAAGCCGCCCATGAGATTGGCCACCCAGGCATCCTGTTCCGCCATCTCCGCCACCAGGGAGGGCACCAGGAGCAGATAGCGCGGCCAGATGAGGATGAACAGGAGTAATGCCGCCTGTCCGGGAGAAATGCGTACTTCCTTCATCGCCGCTCCCCCGTCTTCCCGCCCGTCGTGCGCGCGCCCGGGCCCGGCGGCTGGGGTGACGGCTTCCGCTGCGGGCGCAGGCCGCCCGGCTCCTTGGGCCTGCGCACCATCACCCACCAGGGCACCCGCACCATGAAGTCCTTTAAGTCACTGGCGACAAGAGGGGCGACGGGCGAAAGGTAGGGCGTACCGAACGAACGAAGCGCCGAGAGGTAATAGAGGCCCACCATGAACCCCCAGCTCACGCCGACCAGGCCAAACATGCCCGCCAGAATGGTAAACAAGACCCGCGGCAGCCACAGGGTGGCAGCCCCTGCGTAGAAGGGAACCAGGAACGAGGTGATGGCCGTGACTGCGGTGACGATCAGCATCAACGGGCTTATGAGAGAGGCCCGCGTGGCCGCCTCGCCCACCACCACCGCTCCCACCACGCTCACCGCCTGGCCCACCTGCCGGGGCAGACGCGACCCGGCCTCCCGCAGTACTTCGAAGGCGCCCCCCATGAGGAGCGCTTCTCCCAGGGAGCTGACGGGAATGCCCTCCCGTCCAGCCGCAACGCGGGCAAAGAAGGTGGTGGGGATGAGTTCCTGGTGGAAGCTGACCAGAGCCACATACAGGGCGGGAAGAGTTAAGCTCGCCTGGATGCCGATGAACCTCATCAGGCGGGCCATAGTGGCTACTACAGGCTGAAGGTAGTAGTCGTCGGCAGCCTGGAACAGGACACCTATGTTTAGCGGTGCCACCAGCGCGGAGGGGCTCCCGTCGACGAGTATGGCCGCTCGGCCTTCCAGCAGGTTCCCCACCACCCGGTCCGGTCGTTCGGTGACCAGGACCACGGGAAACAGGCGTAACCTGGCATCGATAATGTGGTCTTCCAGATAGCCGGTGTCGAGCACCCCGTCTATCCGGATGCCCCTGAGACGTTCCACGATCTCCCGTATGACGTCTGGCCGGGCCAAGTTCTGCAGGTATACCACCGCCACCCGGGTGCGCGAAATATCCCCTACCTGCAGGGTGAATACCTGCAGGTCGGGGTGGGGGAGGCGCCGCCGGATCTGAGCCAGGTTGGATTCCAGGTCCTCGGTCAGACCATCGTGGGGCCCCCGCAGCGATGCCTCCAGCGTGGGCTCGTCGATCCCCCGGCTGCGCGGTGCCTGCGTCCCCGCCAGGAGCACCCTGTCCGACCCCTGCAGGAAAATGGCCGTCTGTCCACGGCAGATGCCCTCCAGTACCGCGCGCCTGCTGCCGGCCTGCTGTAACTCTCCGGTCTCAATCAGGGCTTCCCCGAGGTATTCCAGCCGCTCGGACGGGGAACGCAAGCGCCGGTACCTTTTCTCTGCTTCCTCGGTTTTGTTGCCCACGAGCGGACTCACCACACTCTGAGCGACCACCCCCTTGGGCACCAGAGACGACAGATAGGCGATCAGTATCCGGGTGTCGGGATCCACTGCCGGGCGCAGGCTACGTGTCACCAGGTCGGGCGGGGAACCAAGGGCATCCCGCAGCCACTGCTCCACCTCCGCGATCGAAGCAGGTGCCGGATCCTCGGGCAGCGGCCGCCGGAGTCCCTGTTCGTTCCTTTTCACGCTGGACGCGTGTCCCCGTGCGCCGCGGTCGTGCAGGCTACCATCGCCCGTCTTGCCCCCGGCGGTTCTCCTCAACATGCGCCCCAGCCACTTCCAGGTGATGCCCAGACTCCACCGCATGGCTCAACACCTTCTAGATAGGACCCGTTTGCTAGTTTTGCCATTCCCTGGGCACCGTATCCCACCCTGGCCGGATATGGAGGAAGCAGTACGTGAAAGGTCCAGCCCAGGGCGAGAATCCGTGCTCAGTTCCTGCTTCGTGCACCGCGGCCGGCCGTGAGGACAGGGTGCCCCGGCCGCACCCTGCACTCCCACGGGCGAGCCTGGTAGAATTCCTTGACCATCACAATATTTGACTGTATCATCCTACCGCAGGTGCGGAATTGGACGAACCGAATGCCTCAGCCCTGCGGCTGCGGGAACTCATGAGGAGGTTGGTCCGCGGCATCGGTTTGCTGGAGCGCGGAGATGCCGCCTGCTGCGGGATCACGCTTTCCCAGTGCCACGCCCTCGGCGAGGTCGCGGCCCAAGAAGGACTGACGCCCGGCGAACTGGCTGCCCGCCTCGGTATCGATCCCAGCGCCGTCACGCGCATCGCAGATGCCCTGGTGCAGAACGGGCTGGTGCGAAGAGAAGGAGATCCGTCCGACCGCAGGGTGGTACGCCTGGTGCTGACGCCGGAAGGCCGTCACTTCTGGTCGCGCGTGCAGGAAGCCATGCTGGAGCGCTCGCGGGCACTCCTGCAGCGTCTGCCGCCGGACCGGCGACCGCTCGTGCTCGCCGCACTGGCAGACCTGGTAGAGGCCCTGGAAAAAGAGGGCTACCTTGGATCCGTTGAAGGAGGACGGTGCCATGGAGGAGCTACAACGGGCAGTGCTGGCCCGCTATGACGAGATCGCACGCTCGTGCGAAAGGGAACCGGGGGAGGAAAGCGGACTGGGCTGCGCCCGCCTGGCCGAGCTGGTGCAGCTTTTCCCCGGGGAAGTCCTGCTCGACATAGGGAGCGGCCCCGGCCTGGAAACGATCGAGCTGGCTCGGCTGGTCAACCCTGCCCCGGCGTTTGGGCTGGACGCCCTGCCGTCCATGGTGGAGGTGGCCGAGGAGAACGCAAGAAAGGCGGGGGCATCCAACGCCCGTTTCCTGGTCGGACGCATGGAGGCCATTCCTCTGGAAGACGGTTGCGTCGATGTGGTGGTGTCCAACTGCGTGATCAACCTGTCCCCGGACAAGGAGCGGGTGATGAGAGAGATCTGGCGGGTACTCCGCCCCGGGGGCCGGGTTGCCGTGGCCGACATGGTCTGGCTGGGCCCGCCTCCAGCCCTGCTGCGGACTGACCCCGAAGCCTGGGCCTGCTGCATAGGGGGCGCACTAGAAGCCACGGAGTACCCGCTGCTGTTTGAGAGGGTCGGGTTCACAGACGTGCGCTTGCAGATACTGGGGACGTTCGATCCGGCAGGCCTATCCTCGTGCTGTCCCCAGGGTACCGCCCGGGGGGCAGACGGGCTTGAACCCAGCACGGGGCCAGAGGCTCCGCCTGCCACGCCGTCCTGCTGCTGCGCTTCCCGCCAGCCAGCAGCACTGGCGAGCGCCCTGGTCACGGCCCGGAAACCGGGGCCCCCGGGCGGCACCGTCGAGGTGAGGGAAGCGCGGTCCGAGGACCTGGGTCTCGTGCTGCGCATCTTGCAGGCGGCGGGCTTGCCCACCGCGGGCGTGTCGGAGCACCTCGGGTCGTTCCTCCTGGCCTGTACCCCCGAGGGCAGGGTGGTGGGAGTGGCGGGGCTCGAGCGCTACTCTGCCAGTGCCCTGTTGCGCTCGCTGGTGGTGCTCCCCTCCTGGCGCCGCCAGGGGCTGGGACGCCGCCTGGTGACGGCCCAGCTTTCCCGCCTCGCCCCCGGCACTCCCGTCTACCTCCTCACCACCAGCGCCCAGAGATACTTCGCTTCCCTGGGCTTCCAGGCCATTCCCCGCGGAGAGGTACCACCGGAAGTGAAGGAATCCCTCGAGTTCCGGGAAGCCTGTCCTCAGTCTGCGACCGCAATGTACTTGCGCGTCTATTGAGCAGAACACCGCCCTCAGGCTCCCAACGCAGCCACGTCCTGCCGGCTCCCAGCAGGTTGCAACTCACCGGGGCCCTGCAACGGCCACAATGGAGGGGGCAAAAGGGTCCAGCCACCGTAAAGGGGCAAGTAGCCCGAACCAACCCCTCCAGGCCGGTTCCAGCATGCACTGCCAAACCCATACCATCGGTAAGCACATGGCGCTGGCTGCGCCGGAAGCCTCACCCGCATCGGCCTCGATCCTTCAATCACCAGCGGGGCAGAGATTTTTGGGAGAGAGTTGATGAGGTGGATTTTGCCGAAATCTCGCTCCGTATGGTGATATAAGACGCTCTCCTCGCCGAGCAACACTTCCCTGATTGCAGCACCTGTACTCACTCGGACAAGAACAGATCGCCGCTGAACAGCCATCCCTCGTCGGGTTCTAACAGGCAAATGTGGTCGTCGCTGTGACCGGGTGTGTGGAGGACTGCGAATCGGTAGCGGCCGGTGTAAAGGCGGTCAGGAATCACCACGGCGGCCGACCGCGGGGGTACCCCCAGGCAAAACGCTGGTAGGAACGCAGGCGGGCCGTCCATGTCGACGGGCCGCTAATGCGCGGAACGGCAAGCGGGTGGGCAAGGACAGGACTGGTACCGAACTGCTGTTGCAGAATAAAGTTGTTACCGATGTGGTCCTCATGGTGGTGGGTGTTCACCACGGTCTGAACGGGGTAGGAAGCAAAAGCGCTTGATATCTCTTCGGCCACGTACGCCGGACCGGTATCAATCAAAAGCCCGTCTACATAGCAACAGGCCATCGTGTAAACCGGCTTGCCTTCAAAAAGGCGTCCCATAATAAACTGGGTCACGGGCCCGAACTCCCTAACGACGACCTCCCGTTTGAGAAGCAGGGGCTGCTACCACGTGTCGGCCCAAACCAGGCCGCCCTCCGAGCCCACTCCTTTGCCAGCAGGCCGCCCCGGCCCTGCTCCCGTTGCAGGGCGCCGTAGTCGGCATGACTCCACTCAACCGACCAGTTGAACCGCCGCAGGCAGCCTTGCCCGGCAACCCAGCAAGGTGCGGCAACCACCACCCAGCATATTGGGCAACTCCCACCGCCCCAAAAGGATACCCGTCCCTGACCAGGGGTGCGGCGGGAGCCCGCATCGACCCAATATCGACCCTGGACCCGAGCAAACTTGCCCCCCGCATCGCTTGCGGCCATGGCACAACAGCGAGAAGTACCACGATCAGGGCTCACCTGGCTACTCAGCGTACTGGCATCCGAACCGTGGATCACGCGGCAGGTTCCTCCCGCGCGCACACGGTCGGACGACGCCCGTTCTGCGCAGCAAAATGAACGGGGCTACCTGGAAGCGGCATATAGCACAACCGTTAGCCCAGGCCCTGGTATAATACGAGCGAGGTGATCGAACTTGGCCCTTCCGCACCCCGAAGTCGCCCACCCCCACATCACCCGGGTCCCCGGTTGCTGCGGTGGCCGCCCGATCATACGCGGCACCCGATTCCCCGTCAGTTCGGTAGTCTTCTACGTCCTGCGGCAGGGAATGACCCCCGAAGAACTCGTCCGCGAATTCCCCCACCTGACGCTGGCCCAGGTGTACGACGCTCTCTCGTACTACTACGACCACAAAGAAGAAATCGACCAGGAAATGCGCGCAAATACGGTGCCTTCAGCCCCTGACTCGCAGGAAGGAAACTGATGGCCACCATCCGGCTTTACCTCGACGAAGATGTGCACCCACTGCTGGCTGCAGTACTGCGCGATCGCGGGTACGATGTCCTGACCACTGCAGAGGCCGGCATGATCGGCAGGTCCGACGCAGAGCAACTCGACTTCGCCACGTCCCAGGGCCGCGTCCTTTTCACGCACAACGTCCGCGACTACATGCGCCTTGCGCAAGAATACCCCCGCACACGGCGGTCCCACGCCGGCGTCATCCTTGCGCCCCAAATGCCCTTCAAGGAGCTCCTTAGGTTAACCCTGCACCTGCTTGCCCAAACCGGGGCTGAACCCTTCACTGACCGAGTCCAGTGGCTCACCGACTTCCGGACCTGCCAAAATCCGAGAACCGCGCAGCGCGCCTTTGTTATCCGACGCTGGCCGCCGGCGTTAACCACGGTTCGCGGACCCCTGTTCCCGCCACCGAAGGCCCGCAAGCGTCGGATAAGGTGCCTTAAGAACGAGCTGGCACCCGACCGATCACCACATGCCCCACATCGGACTTGACGCCTCGGACCCGTCCCGGAGGGGCGACGGTAGCTCTAGATGGTACACGAGACTGAAGAACCGGAAGAACTGGAACCGGTAATAGTGACCGCGGGAAACGACCCACCTTCCCGGCCCCAGCCTGGTGGAGGTGAACCGGCGCCCCACTACCACCCTCCCCGAGGCGTCCACGTAGGCCAGGTTGCTGC
Organism: Bacillota bacterium; assembly: GCA_040757085.1. Classification (NCBI taxonomy): domain Bacteria; kingdom Bacillati; phylum Bacillota; species Bacillota bacterium. The sequence goes on from JBFLXJ010000024.1 coordinate 64,453, forward strand.
AACCTCCAGTGAGGAAGGGCGAGTAGGAAACATCCACCTCCCACCCCGGGAAGCCGTCTACCGCCTGCACCCGGCGGGAAAGACTGCGCACGGCGCCGAAGGAGGAAGCCAGCCACCCCAGAGGAGGAGGTATCTGTCTCCGGTACACCCGCTCCAGGCCTTCTGCCCGGTAGCACCCCAGCACTTCCCCCTGCTCGTTAAGCCGGTACCACAGAAAGGCAGGAAGCGGAATGCGGCACATCTTCCCTGTGCGCATGTCATCAACCACGACGTTCCCCTCGTAGCGACCCTCGTCGCGCATGGCCAGAAGGAGGTTGTCGATGGGAACCTCGTCGGACCCGAACGCGCCCACCCACACTTCGCCCGGTGCCGCCACCATACCTGCGGGAGAGACGAACCGCAAAGAGGGATGGGCCAGCCTGACCGCCTGGTTCGCCTCGAGCCCGGGGCCGAGCCAGACCAGTACGATGCCGCCGTCCGCCGGACCGCAGACAAGCACCCGGCCGTCCTCAAGCAGGGCCGCAAAGCGGGCGGGAACGGGCAACTGGCATCGCCCGACCTCCTCTCCCCCGTACCCCAGGAGCAGGGCCTGCCTGCCCTCGAGCACGAGGAACCCCGAGCGGCCGACATCCTCGAACACCCAGGCGCGCTCCTCGTACCAGCGCCTGCGGTCAGAGCGGGCGAAGAGCCTGCGCACCGCCACAGGCCTTCCCTCGGTGTCGTACCAGGTCGCCCGCAGGTCGTCAGGGTCGAGCTCGAAGAGAACGAATCCGGACGGCGAACGGAAGAGCTCCACCTGGCAAGGATCGGTGCGTAGATCGACGTGCCACAGCAGCCGCCCCGAAGGGGTATCCAACACCGCGACCGACCATCCCGCCTCCCTGGGATCACGGCCCCGCTTGAGGACGAGGCACAGCAGCCCGTCCTCCGGCCAGTACTTCGCTGCGGCCATACCCTGAACAGGAGGCCCGGGCCAGGTCCGGGCAAGGTCAACCTTGAACCTGCGCGCACGCAGCTCCCGGTCAAATCCCCAGATTTCCGACTCGCCCGCCACCACCACCGCCCCATCACAGGCAGCAATGTCTACTACCCGGCCGGGGAACACCCGCCAGTGCTCGCCCTGGATGAGACGGAGCGGGACGAGCCATATGCTCTGGGTAAAGTACAGGATAACGAGCAAAAGAAGCGAGTCCTTAACGGCCTTAATCAGGGCTGCCGGAAGTCTCTTGCGCACGGGTCCCCTCCCCGATCCCAAACACTCCTGCCGAAACGAGTGGCGCCTGCACATAGCACCGGCGGTCGGGGTCAACGGGGACCAAACCGGGCGGGGCGGCGCCTCAACGGGCGCACCCCCGCCCAGCCGGCCCCGAGGAGCCCGCCGGCTGCCGCGTACCCGAGCGCTTTGACGGTGAGCGACCAGGCCCGAACCACGACCGGGCTAGCACCCCTGCACGGTGAAGACCAGCTTGCCGCCGGGGGGTGACCACCCGGTCCCGCCGCGCAACGGCCAGGGAGCACTGGCGACCACCAAAACCTCCGGAGGCCGGCCGCGGGACGCCCCTGCCTGAGCCAGCCAGGTATCACCGTACCGCCTCACGTCCTCAAGAAGGGCGGCGCGGTTACAACCCCCGGACCTGGTGACCCGCGCAACCATCCGCCCTTCGCCCTCAAAGGCAGCCCGCCCGCGGCCACCTTTCCGGAAGGACAGCTCAGCATCCCTTCAGCCCGTCCCGATGGCTTCGATGCGCCAGCCCGTCTCCGGAGTCTCCCGGCGGAGCAGCACGAAGCGCACCTGCGGCCCGCTCTCAAAACACACCAGCTCCTTCACCTGCAGGTCCACACTGACCATGTACCGCAGGGTCCCGGGCGGGCACAACACCTCCGCGCCCTCAAGCCGCTCTATGGCCAGCACCCGCGCCGCAGTAATGTTGGCCAGGCCGCCCACGTCGTGGTCCCGGTAACCGGGGTTGTACAGGTACCTGTTGTCCATGTCGCAGAAGAGATAAGAAGTGAGCAGCCTGCGGCTCTCACAGGCGTGTGCCCTCACGAAGTCCCCCCGGTCCACCGCCTCGAAGTACGTCCTGATCAGTCCCTCGGGAGACAGGCGGGCAAGTTCCCGCTCCAGCGGGTCGTCGGGGTCGACCAGGTCGGCAATCCACTCCTCCCACGTCTTCCCGGTTGCCTCTTCAAACCGCCTTCCCTCCAGGGAGCACGCGAAGCCGCAAGACCCTGCGTCCAGCCAGACGCCCACGATCTCGCCCCCGTACCGGACGACGACGGCCCGCCCCGCCTCCCGCCGCGGGTGCATGAACTCGGGCAGGGGCTCGGCCACCTTGTACAGGCAGACCTCCACCGCCCGGCCCAGGACAGGGGTGAGGTCCAATCCCACGTCCCGGTTGAGCTCGTTGTTGTAGGCCCAGTAGAGGACCACAGGGTATTCCCCGGGCCGGTGCCGGAACTCGGCAGGCAAACTCACGCTCAGCGTGTTGATGCGAAAAGCCGGAGTCCACCCGTACCGCCGGAGGAACGCCGCGTCCCGGGGATCCACGTCTCCGGACGCGTCAGGGTACCCTGTCAGGGCCTCAACCAGGATGTTGAACTGCCCCGGCACCTCGTACCAGCCCTGAGGAAACTCCAGGTAGCCCGGGTCGCAACGGGAGAACTTGCGGACCACGTACTTGAGCTGCACCTTCCGGCCACCCCGGAGCTCAAAGGATAGCTTGTACTCCGACCAGTTTTCCTTACCGGGCGGCCACCCCGCCCTGGCCTCCCTCAGATACCCGAGCAGGCAGGAGAGGATCCGGGGGTCGGCCACCCTTCTTGGGGAAGTCGCTCACCGGAGCGCGTCACCAGCTCCCACTCCACCGCCTTCGCCCTTCCGGCCAGCTCCCCGGGAGTCAGCGGTGCATCGGATCGCAGGGCACAGCCCCCCGCCAGCAGGAACACCACCACGCTGAGCCACACCAGCGACTTCTTCACGGCATGAGCGGCAAACCCTCTCATCAGACATCCCCCCGCTCAAGGCTCACCGGCTCCTCACCTGACCGCACGAGAACACATCCACGACGACCCGGCAGGGGTCGCCCAGCGCGGACACGCGCCAGCCGTAGTTTCGCGGGGGCTCAAGCGCCAGGGCGAAATAGGCCGCGCCCTGCTTCGCTCTTTCCCGAGCGAGGCTGACCGCTCGCCAGTCTCCGATCCGGGTGACGGCACCCTCCTCCAGACCCTCTACACCAGCCGCCTCCGTGCCTTGCAAGATGACCTTGAGCACTCGCGAGCTCCGCGACTAGTGAGCCACCACGGCCGGACCGGCCGGGGCAGACGTACCGCCCGCGGCCTCCAGATCGAACACCAGCCGGAACACTCCGGGGTGACCCTCCCACCTCACCGCCTTCAGCCGAAACCGGTGCGCGCCGGGTTCCGTCCCGCCCACTTCCTGCCGCTGGGGGACGTTCACCAGCTCGAGGTCTCCCGACAGGTGCTCCGGCAGGCCGATGTGCCCCCAGAAGTCCTCAATCAGCCGGCCGTCCACAATTCCCCGGCTCTTCCCTTCCACCAGGAGCCTCACCTTTTCGACCCCGGGGAACTGGACCAGGGTGAAGTACACCGCGCTCAGCGCCAGCGCTTCGGCCGCGGAACTGCACGCCACGTCCGAAGAACGGGTGATCACTTCCCGGCTGAAGTCCGCCGTCGCCACCCCGTTCTCGATGGTGACACCCAGCACTCTCGCGGCCGGCGGCAGAACCGGCACAAAGCCCTGCTCCTGCTCCGCCGGGGTGGGACCGGCCACGAGAAGCTGCAGGGCCGCAGCAGGACACCCGTCCTCAGGCACGGCTACCTCGCGCACCACCGGCTACAGCCTGCCTTCCCGCATCAGGTAGATCACAACCGGCACCTTCGCGCACCCCCCTGCTTCCGTGGAACTCGCCGCGACTTCGCCGCGCGATCCACCCCGGAGCCGCGGAGCCACGCACACCCCGCAGACCCGGCAAGGACCACCACCAGGACCGCGGCCAGCACCACACCAGGAGCATACCTCTTCACCATACCCCGGCCTCCTTCATGCGTAGCCCCAGTACACCAGACACTGCGGCCCTAAAAACCGTTGCACGCCTGCTCCTAGCTGCCGGCAACACCGGTTCCCACTACGTCCGACCCAAGTCTGTGTCGCAGTAAGGGCAGAAGGCCCAAGATTCTTCCACCACCTGACCGCAAACGGGACGGGATCGGCACACGACGGCACTGCACCTGGGGCACACAGCACCCCGTGCGGTGGTGGCGGTAGGGCTACTCGAGCCGGAAGCGCCACACGCCCAGCACCCCGAACAGCACCGCGAACAGGGCCAGGGCACCCAGCTCGGGGACCACATCTTGAGGGGTGGCACCGAACAGCATAAGCTTGTTGAAGGCGGAGTTCGCCCAGGCATGGGGGGTGATGCGGGCCAGGTTCTGCAACCACCGGGGCATGATGAACAGCGGCCACCAGCACCCTCCCAGGGCGGCGGCGCCCAGCGAGATGAACACCGCCATGGAAGCAGCACCCTTGCGCGTCCTGGCCACCGTGGCCAGGAAGACGCCCACCGCGGCCGATACCACGGTCAGAAGGACCGAGACGAGCACCACGGCCGCGGGGTAATGCCCCATCCTGACGTGGAAAACGAGGATGCCGGCCACCCAGAAGATGACCACCTGCACCAGCCCCCGCAGGAAGGCGCCCGCCATCTTCCCGGCCAGGATGGATCCCCGCGATGCCGAAGCGGCTACCAGGCGCTCAAGGGTGTAACTCTCCCGCTCCGCCAGCAGGCTCGCTCCCGTGAAGGACAGGGCGAAAAACACGAACATGGTGAGGTATCCCGGCACCAGGAAGTCGACCGGCCGAGCCGCCTCGATCTCGCCTACCTGCTCGAAGACGGCCCTCACCCCCAGCGCGTCGGCGGGCCGGCCGGGGCCCCATCCGCCGGGCGGACCGGCGCCCTGGCCCGGCACACTCCCGGTGCCGGCAGGGCCGGCCAGTTCGGCGATGGCCCGGTACATCACCTGGTAGGAGCGGATTTCGGTGGCGATGGCGCGGGCCACGGAGGTGAGGGCCGCGCGCGCGGTGACGGCTTCCGGGTGATAGTAGACGGTCAACCGGGTGGGCTGGCCCCGCATGACCGCCTCCGAAAACCCGGGCGGGAAGAAGAGATATCCACCGATCTCTCGCTTAAGCAGGGCCCGGCGCGCCTCTTCAGGGGCAAGGCGGCGGACCTGGAAGCCCTCCGCCGACGCCGCCATGCCTTCGGTGATCTGGTGGCTGATGCTCCCCTCAGGCTCGGCGGTGACCAGGTGCACGACCACCGGTTTGTCCTCACCGAAGGACGGACCCATCATGAGAGAGAACATCACCACGAAGGCGAACGGGAAAACCAGCGCGAACAGCAGGGACCCCCGGTCTAGGAGGAACATCTTCAGATCCTTGGCGGCCAGGATGGCAGCCTGGCGCAGCAACCGGCCCGCATTACTCATGTCGCGTCACCTCCCAACCCGGGGGTGGCCCCTCACACGGACACCGCCGGAAAGGCCGCTGTGCCCTCATCGCTCGTCGGCCCTCACGCGGAAAAAGGCCAGGGCAACCGCCCAGCTCGCCACCGCGATGCCGGCCAGCACCGCCATATCCGTCAGGACGGCGGGGCTGGCCAGGGTCTCCCCGCGCGCGATGAGGCGCCGGATGCCGTCGTTGGCCCAGAAATTGTACGTCAGGCGGCTGGCCACCCCCAGCACGCCCCGCGCACCCGACACGTCGAAGAAGCTGCCGCCCAGGGTGGTCATCACCATGGTGAAGAACACCGCGATCCAGTTGGCCTGCTCCGCCGTGCGGGCCAGGGCGGCGATGACCAGGCCGATCCCCGCCGCGGACACCACCACCAGGGCGGAGAAAGCCACCACCCGGGCGAAGGAGACAGGTGTGAAGATGCGGAAGATGGGCCAGGCCACGCCGAACAGGAACAGGATCTGCAGCAGCCCGCGCCCGATGGAGCCCAACCACATGCCCGTGAGCAATTCTCCCCTCGTGAGGCGGGTGGTCATCAGGCGCTCCAGGGTCCCGTTCTTGCGTTCCTCCACGATGCCCACCGATACCAGTGTGAGGCTGAAGAGAGCGAACATGCTCACCAGGCCAGGCAAGTAGATGGTGACCGGCTCGGCGCGCGCGCCCACCGCCTCCTCGACCACCGCCACCGGAGGCTCGACCCGCGCCTCCGCGAACAGCGCCGCCACACGGGCGTCCACGGTCTCGCGGGCCACCGGGCGCCCCATCCCGGCCAGGACCTCTGCCACCCGGCCGGCCACCAGGCGCTCTCCCGCCACTTCCCGGGCGAGGCCCAGGGCGTAGGAGGTCACGATCTGCCCCTCCCGCCCACCGGTACCCCGGCGGCGGATGATGAGCTCGGGCGGGCGACCGGCCTTGACGTCCTCGGAGAAGCCCGGCGGGATCACGATGGCGTACAGGATCTGGGAACGGTCGAGCCGACGGGCAGCGGTCCCTTCGTCCAACAGCTCCACGTCGATGCCGGGGGCGGCATCCAGCCGGGCCACCAGGTCGGCGCCTACCTCTCCCCGGTCCAGGTTCACCACGTGGGCGGTGGTGCGGAACTGGTCCTGGCCCCCAAAGGTTGCCACCATGAGCCCCACCAGGATCAGGGGCAGGGCCAGGCTGAAGAACAGGGCCTGGACGTCCAGTAAGTAAGTCTTGAGTTCCTTGCCGGCCACCGCCAGCGGCCGGACACCCACCCCGCCCCACGCCGCTGGCGCACGGCGCGTTGCGACTGCACGGTACTCTTGCATGCCCTGCATGTCCTCGCGTCCCATGCCGGTCACCCCTCGTCCCGGAGGCGGCGACCGGTGAGATGGAGGAACACCTCCTCCAGGGTGACCTCCTCCGGGTCGCCAAGCCGAGCCTTCAGGTTGCGGGGCGTATCCAGGGCCACGATGCGACCGGCGTCCATGATGGCCACCCGGTCGCACAGGCGGTCGGCCTCTTCCATGTAGTGGGTTGTGTAGAGGATGGTCATGCCCTGCTCGCGCAAGCCCTCGATGGTTGTGAAGATGTGGTTGCGGGACTGGGGATCGACGCCCACCGTCGGTTCATCCAGGAAAAGCAGTTCGGGGCGGGACATAAGGGCGATGGCCAGATTTACCCGCCGCTTCATGCCGCCCGAGAACCTGGACACGCGGTGGCGCGCCCGGTCGGCGAGGCCCACCAGCTCCAGGTTCCCCATGGCCCGGGCCCTGGCTTCCGCCCGCGTGAGGCCCTGCATCAGACCGAAGAACATCAGGTTGTCCAGTGCGGAAAGCTCCTGGTAGAGAGCCAGCTCCTGCGGGCAAACCCCTATGTGCCGGCGCACGGCGGCAGGATCGCCGCGAACGGAGTGCCCCGCCACGATGACGTCCCCCGACGTGGCGGGCAAGGTGGTCGCCATGATGCGGATGGTAGTGGTCTTGCCCGCACCATTGGGTCCGAGCAGGCCGAAGATCTCGCCCCTCTCGATGGTGAAGCTCACCCCGTCTACCGCCGTGATGCCGTTGAACACCTTGCGCAACTCGCGCACTTCCACAAAGACTTCGCAGCGCTCCCGCGCCTGCCCGGTTTCCCCAGCCAATGTCCACCCTCCCCCGGAGTCGTCTTCTCCATGCGAGACCCTTCCAACCAAGTCCTGCCTAATGCCCCCTGGGTGCTCCCAGCCCGTGCGCACCGCCGGCGGACTGACGCGGTCCCGCACGCCAAAGACCTGGCTGTCATTCATCCAGCCACAGGAAAGCAAGCAGCCTGAACTCCTCCACCGCCCACAGCAGCTCGCGCCCATCTTCCCCTCTCAGCCACGGGCTACCCCGCCACCCGCTGCCACGGCAGCTGGCCAGTGCCCCCTCTTTACGCCACCGGATTCTGGCACTCTGCTCTTCTTCCCCGCTCCGCGCTCCCGTTCCTGCCACCCCGGCACCCCGACCCCCCGAGGAGCCACGCCGAGCGAAAACGACCGTGGGAAACCGTCTTCTCAATGGGTGCCAGGCGCAAAACCGCACACTGATCCCCCGCTCAGGCCCGCGACTTGCCGGAAAAGAGCCGATGCCCGCCACCCGGCTCAACCGCAGAACGCTTCACCCCGGTAACCTGCTTCCTTGGAATAGCCCTCCCCGCCCGGGGACAGGACTTCCGCCCGCGACAATGCGGGCCAGCGAAGCGCGATCCTGGCCTCCAGGTTCCCGCCTCCAGGACGGAGGGTCACCCGAGCCACGGGACACCCGGCACAGTCAGGACGCAGCACGCCCGCAGTCCCGGCAGACATCTCAACCCGCCTGAAGACCAGCACCAACTCCCGGGCTTCGCGATCGTACGAGCTGGCAACGAGCGGCAGCCAGTGCCCCCTGCCAGCACAGCACCCTCCCGCGGACGGAAGTCGAACGACACCCCCGCTTTCGTCAAACCCCACCTTAGCAAGCACCTGCGGCCAGCTGTCCTTGCCAAACTCGACCCGCCGGTCGCAGGGCAGGTACAGCGGACGCCGCGTCAGGCCTCTCGCCTCCGGGTCGTACACCAGCTCGTAAGGGAAATCATACGCCCCGGTATCACCGGCCGCCCCGAGCAACGAACACCGGACCACCCGGAGAAAGGTGGGCAAAGCGCGCGGTCTCCACGAACGGCACCGCCACCTCCAGCGCACCGGACGAGGAGTCCCACACCCAGTACGTCACATCATACCCGCTCTGCTGCTCGAGGAGCCACCTGCTCCCGCCGAGACACCAGGACCGCGACACCTGCTCGCGCGGGCAGTCCGCGGACCCCGCAAAACCCGGGGGCCAGAGGGGCCAGACGACCCCGGGCAACTGTTCGCCCGAACCCACCTCAGCACCACCGCGGCACCCCGCCATCCACAAAGCCGCCAGCACCAACACCCCTGCCACTACGCTTGCGACAGGCCTCTTCACTTCGCCAGTCCCCGCACCCTTCATACAACAAGACGCCCCGGAACGCACCCGCGCTGCGGAACGCCCGGCTGCGGAAGCAGCAGGGCCGGACTTCACCCGGCCCACGCTTCCTTCTTCCGCAACGCCTTCTCCCGCATCCGGCCGTCCCGGTACTTCGGCCGCCAATACGGCACATCCGGCACGTGCAGACCAGGTTCCACTCCGACAGCCTGCCTGGCTGAGGCACCTCCCAGCCCCGCCAGCTGCACATCCGGAGCCTCCTGGGGATGTACCTGCCCTCGCGGCTACAACGCTTCCCCGGTCACGCCGGTTCAACCCCACCACCCGTGCTTTTCCGAAAGGCTACCCACCGAACTCCGCCCCCGCAACAAAACACCAGGTCACTCTTCCAGCAACCGCGCCAGGGCCTCCAGCACCCTCCTGTCCAGCGGCTTGTTGGCCAAGCCGCGCTCGGGTGACACCGGGACCCCCGCCCGGAACCCTGCCCCGGCCACCACCACCGCCTCCACGTCCCTCAGCGGCAAAGCGTGATACTCTCCGGAATCCCGCAGCCACACCTTCACGGTATCCAGGTCCCGCCCGGCAATTCCCTATGCGCGAATGTCCACGCAGAATAGGCCCAGCTGGCCGCGTACAAGAGCAGCACGGAGCAAGCGACTAAAGCCACGGCTGTTGTGGCGTGGATGCGGAGCCAGGCGGCGGCGCCGGCCACGACTGCAGCCAGGAGGCTGTACCCCGGCCTGTCCTTCAGTGCCCATCCAAGTAGCGACAACAGGCAGATCAGGAAGAAGACGTAGCGGAACCAGGTGGATGCAGCCCGGTAACCGGAGCGAAAATGCACGGCGTTAAAGAGGGAGGTGAAGGACAGGCCGGCTCCCGCGCCCAGCCCAACCGCCACCGGCCAGGTCCCTCCGGCGAGGCACGACAGGGGGAGGACGGCGAGTGCGCTGAAGGCAAGGGTCACCAAAGCGGTGGAAAGGTACCTGGCCCCCACGATATGCTGGGGCGGTAGGGGAAGCGCGCGCAGGAAACTCCACATATCTCTCTTTTCGTCCTGGTAGGCATTCTGCTCGGCGAACCCCCACGCTGCCGTCCCGATGAGCAGGACGGGGATACCGTTCGCCGCCTGCTCCCCCATGGCGAGCGACAGCAGCGTCAAAAGCAGCACCGCGCCGCCAGCGAGGCCGACGAGGGTGCGCTTTTGGTTGGTGATGTCGAGGACTACAAGCGGGATCATGCCGGTGCTCCTGCACGGTTGTGGCCCCGAACCAGGTAGCGGAAGGCATCCTCCAGGCCCAGGGCGGCTGTGTCGACCGGGCCCGCGGCGAGTTTGGCGATGGCCGCGGCCAGCCCGTCATCGTAGGACCCGGTGACGCCCACGAAGTGGACCCCCTGCCACCTGGTCTCCACGAAATGTTCCTCGAGGCGTCGGAGTGCCTCCCGAGGAGCGTCTTCGCGGACCCGGAAGGTGACCCGCTTCCACCGCTCCGCGAGCAGATCCCTCGGCTCGGAGGCCACGATGCGCCCCCGGTCGATAACGGTGACGAAGTCGGCGATGGATTCCAGGTCGGAAACGATGTGGGTGGAGAAGAGGACGGACCGATCCCCGTCCGCCACCACGTCGCGGAGGGCGTCCACCACCTCGTGACGGATCAACGGGTCGAGGCCCGACGTGGGTTCGTCCAGGATGAGCAGCCGGGGGCGATGCGCCATGGCGGCGGCCAGGGCCAGCTTGGTGCGCGTCCCCTTCGACAGGGTGCGGGCCGGTTTCCCCAGGGGTACTTCGAAGCGCTTGAGGTAGCGGCGGTAGAGGGAAGCATCCCAGGTGGGGAAATAGCGGGCCAGGAAGCTCCCCAGCCATTCGGCGGTGGCGGTCTCGGGCAGGGGTGCCCGCTCGCCCAGGTAACCCACCTGTTGTTTGATGGTGACCTCGTCGGTCCTGCTGTCCAGCCCGAACACCCGGATGGTGCCCGAATGGGGCCGCAGCAGGTTCAGGATGAGCTTCACGGTAGTGGTCTTGCCGGCTCCGTTCGGTCCGATGAACCCCATGACGTATCCGGGTTCCAGGGAGAAGCTCACCCTGTCCAGGCGGAACCCCGGGAACTCCCGCGTCACCCCTTCCAGCCACAGGATCTGACCGTCCGCTTGCTTCACCGTCACCAACCTCCTTCAGGAGCGACCGTTGCCGGGAGGGGGACTGCTGAGCGCCCCCCGTTGTTTCCCAGGCGCGTCAGGTGAGTTCCTTGCGGGCAAATGCCGCGCAGGCGTAGCCCCAGGCACCCAGGTAGAAGAGTAGGATCAGGGCAGCAGCCAGGACAGCGCCCGCCGCGGGATGGGCCGCCAGCCACGTTACGCCGGCAATCAGGTGGGCCGCCATCCTTTCGGCCAGGGGGTTGTCCTTGAGCCGTGCCCACGGCACCAGAACGGGGATGAAGAAGACGAGGAAGACATAGCGGAACCATGTGGACGCCGCCCGGTACCCGAAGCGGTAGTACACGACCTGGAACAGGGCGGTCATCATCATGCCCATAGCGACTCCGATGGCGATGGCCCAGCACCACGACCTCGCGTTGGGGGTCGCCAGGAGCGGCAGGGGGGAGGCGACCAGCAGAGCGAACAGAAAGACCACCAGGGCACTGGAGATGAACCGGGCCCCTACTATCTGAGCCGGGGGGATGGGCAGCGCTCGCAGGAAGACCCACATCTCGGATTTGTCGTCTTCGTATGCCGCTCGCACGGCATAGGTCCATGCCCCCATGCCGATGACGACGGGCGGGATGCCCGGGAACCCTTCCTCCATCGTCATGAAGACCGCCGCGACCACCGCCAGGACAGGCAGCTGGGCGAACAGGGAGCGCCTCTGGAGGGTGAGGTCGCAAAGAGCGAGCCGGATCATGCCTCCCTACCTCCGATCCTTCCCGGTGCCGGGCACCCCGGTTTCCCGCTCGCCATCGGCGGTGCACACTTCCGGGTTGTCCGCGGCGGCGACCGCCCGCACCAGGTCTACCAGTTCCTGCGGGGGTACTCCCAGTTCGCGGGCCCGTGCTGCCAACCTTTCCAGTTCTTCGCGCAGCATACCCATGGCCATCTCCCTCCTGCGCTGACCGGAGATCTGAGCCACGAAGGTGCCCAGGCCGGGTCGCGTGGTGATCAACCCCTCTCTCTCGAGTTCCAGGTAGGCGCGCCGCGTGGTGATGACGCTGGCGGAGATGTCGGCGGCTAGCTGGCGCACGGAAGGCAAGAGGGTACCGGGCGGCAGATCCCCGCTCAGGATGCGGGCCCTGATCTGCTCGACCACCTGCCGGTACAGGGGCTGGGGATTGGTCTGGGAAACAAAGATCAAGCGCAGTGCCTCCCGGCACGAAGACCTATGTCGGCCGAAGGTCTGTACATAACGGACATACACAGTATAACCGAAACGGGGCACGCTCGCAAGGGGGGTAACGGTGGCACCAGGCGCAGGCGTTCCGCCACTCCCGCAAAACCCGGGGGCCAGAGGGGCCAGACGACCCCAGGCAACCGCTCGCCCGAACCCACCTCCGCACCACCGCGGCACCCCGCCAGCCACAGGGCCGCCAGCGCCAGCACCACTACCGCCACGCCTGCGACAAGCTTATTCACTTCGCCAGCCCCCTTCCGCACCCTCCATACAACAAGACGCCCCGGGCCGCACCCACGCTGCAGGACACCCGCCCGCAGAAACAGCAGGGCCGGGCTCCACCCGGCCCACACCCTCTCTTACACCCGGGCATCCCAGCACTCCTGCCGCCAACGCCGGCACATCCGGCTTGACCAGCACTGGCCGAGTAGGATCCCACCAGCAGCGCGCAACCGAACGGCGGGAAGACCCGGCCAGCACGCGGGAGACGCCCAGGCGGGTCAACACAACCAGCAGGACGCCCCGCCCATCCTGGACCCGGAAGACCCGGCACTCAAGCGAGGCACGAATCACAAGCCGAACCCGCTGCCCGGCAGAACCGGGACAGGAGAGACCGTCCACCAGACCCCAACAACGAGGACGCGTTCAAGTCGGGGCCGATACCCGGCGGGGGCAGGAGCACATGCCCCGCGACCGCGTACAAGGCGGGAGGAAAACTCCCGATCTAGCCCACCGGCACGGTCGACAGCACCTCACGCACGGCGCCAACAACGTCCGCCCGCACCGAGCCCACTCCGCCGAAACGTCCCTCCGAGCGCTCCTCGAAGATAGAGCGGACGCAACCAGCCCGAGCGACCCGAGGCGTCCGCCCGGACACCCACTGCCCCAGACCAGGGCGGAGCCGCCTGCACTGCCGGCTCAGCCCTCGCCCCGGGACAGAGCGAGCCGCCGCGGCTCCCGCCTCCGCCCGCTCGACAGCCCGGGTGCAGGCCAGCCGCCGGACAGGCGCAGAACCAGCTTCACCTCGGCCGGTACCCGCACAGCCGCGAGTTCGGGCAGTACCACGCCCCGCCCCGCGCGTCCCGCCACTCCAGCACCGACCCGCAGGAAGAACAAACCCTCAACTTCGGGCCGAAGAGCGCCGCCAGAAGCCCCTTGCTCTTCTGTCCTTCCGCCGCCTCCTGGCCCACCTGGACAACCACAGAGGCCGGGACCAGATTGCGGCACTGCGGATAGCTCGAACACCCCCAGGCCAGACCCGTCCGATTCTTCAGCAGGACCATCTTCGACCCGCAGAAAGCACACCGGTATCCCCGCAAATCTGGGTCGAACCGCACCCGCTCCTTCAACGGCACCATTTCCTTCGGGTCGATGCCGTACCTCGCGTACACGTCCAGCTCGGCCGGCACGTGGTACCGGAGCAGCCTGCCCACCAGCTCCCCTGCAGGACCGCACGGCGCCGCGGGCAGCCGCCGACGCTCCTCGATAAACGCGCGCAGCCGGTCCACGCGCACGAGATGATACCCCAACTCGGGCCGGTACCCCTCCACCACCACCTCGGGCCGGGGAAGCACCACAACTGAAACGAGCGACGGCAGCGGAACCACACCCAAGTCGCGGAGCACGTCAACGAGCACCACCATGTGCCTCTCGTTCTGCTCCGCGGGGTTATCACTACAACGCCGACCGGGTGAGGGCCCACGTGCTCATCTGCGTTCTGGCCTACCTCTTCGAGCAGTGGTTCGAGGTGCTCTCCCGCAGGAGGGTGGCAGCCGAGGTGGCTCGGGCGGAAGCGATCCCCGACGCGGAGCAAAGGGAGCAGGCCTGGAACGGGCCAGGGCTTCTCTGCGCACCGGGCGCCGGATGGTGGAGATCCTGGATCGGATCAAGGCGGTGGAGCAGGTCTTTGCGGGGAAGCGGGTGGTCAGCGTGACCCGGCCGGGGCCCGAGCAGAGGGAGGTCCTCTCCATCCTGGGGGTGACACCGCCGCCAACGCTCCTGTTACCCAACTGATCCCCCAGCTTCCAACACCTGATCCTGCCATTTCCAGCCGGACGGGTCCGTGGTGAGAAACATCCCCTGCGGACCCGCTTCATTTCAAGCCCGGTGTTCAAGTTGGGTTCAGGGGTGTGATATGATGGGCGGGGGTGAGGGGGTGAGGGTGTACCGACCGAGCAGGTCGTGGGGCCGGGTGTGGCTGGGCGTTCCGGGAGCGGTCCTGCTGCTGGAGGGGGTGGGCCAGACGGTGTGGGCGGTCGGCGTCCCGGGGGACATGCCGGGGCCGGCGCGGGTCGTGGTCCTCCTGACCGGCCTGTTGGCGGTGGGCGTGGGAGGGGCATTCCTGCTCATGGCCGTGTGGATGTCCAGCATGCGGTACGAACTGGACGACCGCCGCCTGCTCCTCCGCTGCGGTCCCTTCCGGTATGCGGTTTCCCTGCCGGAAGTCCGGCGGGTTGTCAAGCGGGACCTGGCCTTTTCCCCCTGGTCCAGCCTGCGTCTGCCCGGTTTTGCCCTGGGAGAGGTTATCTACGCCGACGCGGGCAGGGTGGTGATGTGCGCCACCCGGGCCCTGAAGGGGATCATCCTGCTGGAGACAGAGCGTCGCAAGTACGGGATCACCCCCGCGGACGAGGAGGCATTCCTGGCCGATCTCGGGCGGCGACTCGACCGCCTCGGGGGCGGAGAGGCGTGATGCACGGTATCTGGTGGGCGGCCCTGGTGGTATCCCTGTTCGGCGCGGTGGGGGCGGCAGTGCTCTGGTGGTCGGCCGGGCGCAGGTGGATTGTCCTCCTGCCCGTGCTCATGGCCCTTCCCTTGAGCCCCCTGGTTAACTTCTTCGTCAAGCGTCCCCTGTACCTGGGGCTGCAGAGCCTGACCGGCGTCCCCCTGGCGTCCATCTCCGCCCTGCCCTGGTGGTTCCTGCTGCTGGTTCACCCCATACCGCCGCTCACCGAGGAGGCGGTCAAGCTGCTCCCCCTGGCGGTGCCCGGTATCCGGGCGCTGCTCGTGCCCGGCATGCGCGGGGGGAGGGGCGAAGCCGGCGGCGGGCGTGCCGCAACCGCGGGCCGCAGCGGCCTCGTCCACCTGGCCCTCGCCATCGGGTTGGGGTTCGGCCTGGGTGAGGCCTGGTGGATCGCGTGGGGGGTCGCCCGGGCCGGGTTGCACGCGGGCCTGCCCGTGTACTACTTCGGGGGCTTCATCAACGAGAGGCTGGTGGTGATGTTCTGCCACGGGGCCATGACGGCAGTGGCTCTGCGTGGCATTTCCCGCGCCCTGCGCTATGCGGAAGCCAGCCTGCACGGCCGGCGGGTGGGGGCGGTGGCGGCGGTGCTCGGCGGATACGCGGGGGCGGTGCTGCTACATGCCCTGCTGAACGTGGGTGCCGTGCTGTATCAGATCGGGAAGCTGGGGCCCATGGGGGCGAACCTGACCCTCGTGGCTTCCGCCCTGCTGCTGGTACTGGTGCTTGAGCGCATATACCGGGAGGGCTTGCGCGGTCAACGCCCGCGGGAACAGGTCCTCTGGCAGGGGCCGGGGCCGCGCACGGAGTTCTGAGGGACGGGATGGGGAGCGTGAGCAAGGGGAACATGTGGTCGCTGCGCCGTTTCCGACGGGAGGCCTCCCGGCTGCTGGACGAGATCACGCTACACTCACCCCCGCGAGCCATGGCGCCTGCCTAAAGTACCCGAGGCCACCTTTCGCCTCCCAACCCAGACTGATACGACCCATCGAACTCACCCAAGCTTGCCCAACTCTCGCCTCTCGCCGGCGCGCTTCGCCTGGTCCGTCAAGCAACTTCGCTTCCCCGAGCACTTCAACCTGACCCAGTCAATCATCCACGGGGGCGGCTCAAACCTCCTGTTCGCGGCCCGGATCACAATCATAACCTCCTCATCGTCAAATGGGGGAACGTCCAGCAGCTCTTCGTCATCAGGCGGGTTGTCGAAGTCGGCTATAATCGGCGGTGCAATCTCCACCACTGTGCTCTGTCCGCCTTACCGCCCGCATACCACGTTGCCAGACGCCCGGCGACAGGGCAAGTTCGCTCCGGCTCCCGACCGATCCCAGCCAATGCCATGCCACAGGCCATCCGCGGGGAACCGGGAACCTCATCGCCAGTACCATCGACGGCAAGTGCACAAGCGGGGAGGCAGGAGGCAGGGACGGACTCCCAAAAGCCCGGCCGACCCCTTCCTGTAATACCTACCCCCTCCCGGAACTCCCGGGCGTGACGTACAGCCCCGCTAGCCGGCCCCCCCCTCGCCGCAATGCTGTGGTACATAAGCATGCGCACCCGCCTGCCTGACCACGGGCCTTCCCCTTGGCTCCTCATCTGCACGGGACGGGAACGAGGTACCGCGGGGGCCCGGGGGCCCGGCGCGTGAGGGATACGCCAGAACAACCCGTGCACCACGAGGAACACCAGCACCACCACCACAGCCAGCCCCAGGCCCCCGGCCGGCACCCCTCCCCGGCGCAGGGCGACGCCCTGCGCCCACAGCTGCGCCAGCCTGCCGGCACCGACCACGGCAACCGCCCCCGCCCGACGTTGCGCCCCTCCCCACACCACCTGCTCCCGGCACGCACCCCGCACGATAACTATGGGCGTCTGCTGGTCCTGATTCCCCGCCGGGTTGTCCGACATGAGCGCCTCCAGCCGCCGGCGGTCCACCCCTCGCGAACACCCCACCGCCCAGGCCACCTGACGGTCGTTGGCGTCCACTATGGCCGCCTCACACCCCAGCGCGTCCGCGATGCGTTGCGCCAGGCCAGGGGGGTCGGCCGGACCCATGATCACGTAGTAGTCATAGGGAGGCAGGCTCCCCGGCACGTCGTCGATCAGCGCCGACTGCGGCCCCGCCACCAGGTAGAACCAGCCCTTCCGCCCCAGGAGCTTCCCCACCACCCCCGCCAACGCCGCCAGCCACACCCGCACCGTCCCCACTTCCTCCACCAGAACCTGCATGGCAAGCGGGCTCGCCAGAGGGGCCATCCCCCCGAAGGGCACGTCGGTCTGGTCCACAAACCGCGAGAGCACCCGCGCCGTCAGGCATGGAGCGATGGCACCCGCCATCTGAAACCTCCCCTCCATCACCCCCGCCACGCACGAAGAAAGCGCCACCACGTCCGACCGCCCCACCGACCGCACGTGCTCCCCCAACGCCGCCACCGGGTCGTCCACCTCGGTGAGCAGGCGCGTGCGCACACAGGTTCTCCCTCCCTCCGTGGAGACGCCAGCAGGCCCCGGAACCGCCAGGCCACCCTCCAGCCCCGCCTCCCGGGCCAGGGCCCTGAGCCTGGAACTGCGCGGCATCTCCCGCAGGCCCCAGAGCAGCACCTCCTTCGCCCGCTTCGCATTCCCCAGCGCCAGGTGCGCCCGGTAAAGCATCTCAAAGCCGCTCGCGTAGAAGTTGGACGCCCGCCAGGAAGCAAATTCCTCCAGCAGGGGCACCAGCCTGCCCAGATCACCCCGCGACCAGTACAGCCGCGCCAGCCGCTTGTACACGACCTTCAGGGGACTTCCCCAACCACGCCAGGCTCGCGCCGCCTCAAGCGCCCGCTCGTAGCACCCGGCAGCAAACTCCCCATCGCCGCCAAAATAAGCGTGCAGATCCCCGAGCAAAAGCAGGAGCCAGGGATTGCCGGGGTCGCGGCTCTGCATGTCAGCAGCCACCTGCCACGCCTCTCCGTACCTCCCCTGACGCAGGAGCAGGTGCACGAGCAGCCTCCCCACCTTCGGCGAACCACGCCCGGCGAACCCGCCCCGCAAGAGGCCCTCGGCTCCCCCGACGTCTCCCCTCCGCATCCGCTCCCACGCCGCCCAGTAAACCACGTGCTCCCCATCCCCAGCGCGGGCGAGCCTGGCGAACAGGGACCGGGAAACCGACTTCCACCCCAGCACGTCCAGCGCCCGCGCCACCCAAAGCCCCAGCCTCTTCAGCACACGACCGCCTCCCCGAGGCGCTTGACTCACCGCCACCGCTCCGCAATCCGGACCGCGGACAGGTCCCCACGCGACCCTACCACCCCGCCACACTACCTTCAAGCCCCAAAAGGACCCCGACCCTCCCAAAAGAAGCGACCCGGGCAAAAGAAACCGAGGGCCGCAGGCACGCGCCCCGCGCCAGGCAGCCGCCCTCGCCCGCACGCGGCCGCGCCGTTGACCCCAACTGCCGGCAGAACTATTATGCTCCTGCCAGCACACCGGAGGTGATCACGTGCCAGCCCCCGGGAATCCGCTGGTCTCCCGGGCAAAGCTCCCGCTCGCCGCCTGGCTCACCATCACCGCCCTGGCCGCAGCAGGCCTGGGCCTCCTCACCCGCCCTCCCCTCGCCTCGGCCCAGCCCTGGCACCCCCTCTGCCTGGTCTACCACCACCTGGTGCCCGAGCGGTTCCTCCATACGGCCCACAAGCTCAACGGGGCCACCCTCGCCGTGGAAGACTTCGCCGCCCAAATGCAGTACCTCGCCTCCCACGGGGACCGCGTCATAACCCTCACCCAGTTCGAGAACATGCTCGACCGCAAGCAGGCCATCCCACCCAGGGCGGTGATGCTCACCTTCGCCGACGGCTACGAAAGCGTCTACCGCTACGCCTTCCCCGTGCTCAAACGATACCACTTCCCCGCCACCGTGTTCCTCATCACCTCGCTGGCGGGCAAGAGCCCGCCTAATCCCGACCCAGCCGCGATCACCTACCTCACCTGGTCTCAGGTCCGCGAGATGTACGAAAGCGGCCTGGTCGACTTCCAAAGCCACACCCACGACATGCACCACTTCGTCCCAGGGCACCCTTTCCCCAGCCCCGCCCTGGTCGCTTCGCCCCCGGAGCAGGTGCTCGCCGACCTGAAGGCTTCCCGACGCGCCATCTCCGAGCACCTGGGCTACCTCCCCACCGCCCTCGCCTACCCCTACCGCGCCTACACCAGCGAAACAGCACAACTCGCACGGCAGGCAGGGTTCCGCCTGGCCTTCACCACCAGGCCCGGCCCCAGCCTGCCGCCCGACCTCCAGCGCTACGCCCTGCCCAGGGTCCTGGTCTTCCCCCACACCTCCTGGTTCACCTGGCGGCACTTCGTGCTCAGAGTGTTGTCGCTAACATTATCTGACCGATGCTTTTTCACGTTGGTTGGCTAACTGGGTGTTGTTCGGCTGTGACTTGCCTGCGTGGCCCGGAACCTGCCCCAAGCGGAGTACGCCTTGACGGGTTGGGCGAATACGTGGCAGGGTATGGATGAGGGTGGGGTGAAGGCCATGTTCGGTGGCTGGGCGCAGGTCGTGTTGGGGTGGCCTGCAATTGTTGCCTCAATGGGGGCGGCAGTCTGCGGGATCATCCGGTGCCAGCCAGTATGGCTGCACGTCGGCGCGGTGTTGATCCTGGGGTTTTCCTGGTATCTCGGAAACACACCGCGTTTCAGGGGTGTCGGTCTCCTTCTGCCCCTCCTGTTCGTTGGTGCCAGCTTCGCCGTACAACGGGGCCGGCGCATGCTGGGGTTGCTTCTACTGGCACCCTTCTTCGTCCTAACTCTGTGGTTGGCCTGGGCGGTGCTGTCCCAATAATTGTGTGTGGTTCCCGTTGGCTGAACCGCTTCTTGCCACGCCGTTTGGCCAGACCGGCCGGGTACCCAAGGAGCTAAGAATCGTCCTCGAACTCCTGAGCAGCCCGCCTCACGGTGACCTCGTCGATGATGGGTTTCTCCTGGAAGTAGCCGTCGATGAGGCAGGTGGTGCACAGGTTGTTGATCCGGCGGGGTATGCCCTTGGAGTGGTGGTAGATCAGGCTGAGTGCCTCGTCGGAGAAGATGGGCCTTGAGGCTCCCGCAACCTTCATGTGGTGCAGCACGTACTCCCTGGTCTCCTGCTCCGTGAGCCCGGCCAAGTGGTAGCGGATACTCACCCTCTGGGCAATGGCCTCGAAGGTTTGCAGCTTCAAGCGGTGGCGTAGTTCCGTCTGGCCCACCAAGATGAGGGCCATGGGCGAGGCGGAATCCATGTTGAAGTTGGTGAGTTATACCGATATCGGCATAACTCACGTTATGCCGAGCCCACGATTATGCCGAGTGGTAGGGTGAAGGCCGGGCGCCGGACCGCCCGGAAGGATTAGGTGTTCGGCATAATCACAGGCCTTCAAGAAACGCGAGCAACCTATCGGGAGGGCGGTAGCGACCAGGTTTTGTGTTAGGCGGAGCTGCGCGAGAGATCGCTTTTTCTTTGAGGGCCAGGTCGGCATGAAAGTAGACCTGAGTGGTCTGGACGCTTTCGTGTCCCAGCCAGAGCGCGATTACGGTGGGGTCGACGCCGCCGTGAAGTAGGTTCATCGCGCAGGTGTGGCGGAGCACGTGGGGCGACACTTTCTTGGAGCGTAACGATGGGCAGCGTTGGGCGGCTAAGGACGCATATTTAGCGAGTAGCCATTGCACCGCATCGGAGCTGAGAGGCCCGCCGCGAAGGGTCGGGAAAGCCGGATCAGTCTGGCAACCGCCCCGCTCCCGAAGCCAGACGCGTAGCACAGCAACCGTCCGAGTTGTCAAGGGGGTCGCTCGTTGCTTGCGCCCCTTTCCGTGACACCGTACATGGGCTCCGGACCCCAGCTCGAGGTCTCCGACCACGAGCCCGGTCAACTCGCTGATCCGCAGCCCTGTTTGGATAGCGAGGACCAACAGGGCGTAGTCCCGCCGGCCCGTCCATTTGGTACGGTCGATTGCAGCGAGCAACGCGTCAATCTCGTCCTGGTTAAGGAAGTCAATCGTCGAGCGCTCGTAGCGCTTTGATGGAATGGCGAGTACACGTTGGATCACGTTCGCATGCTCGGGGTGACGGAAGGAGGCATAGCGGAACAGCGAGTGAATCGCTGCCAAACGAGCATTGCGAGTGCGGACGCCATTATGCCGGTCATGCTCAAGCCAGTCGAGGAAAGCGCCGATCAGTGGGGCATCAAGTTCAGCAATGTCGACTTGAGAAGGCGCCTTTCCGATCTGCTCGTGGACGAAGTTAAGCAGTAGGCGGAAGGTATCCCGATAGGCGGCCACGGTGCGCGGACTGGCCTGCCGCTGAGTGAGGAGCCGTTCGGTGAAAAAGGCTTCTAGGATGGGTGCGAGGTTACTCATCGCAATGCCCCCTTCGCGTGCCCGATTCGCTCTGCCGCCAACACCAGTAGGTCGGGGGCCGCCTGGAGATACCAGTAGGTGGATACTGGGTCGACGTGTCCGAGATAGGCGGACAGGAGCGGAAGCTTGCTCGTGACGTCCGTTCCGGCTTGATACCAATCACGCAGGGTGGCCACTGCGAAGGTGTGCCGCAGGTCGTGGATGCGCGGCCGGCCTGATCCGGCGCGGGGTTGGAGGCCGACGCGCGCGATGAGTTGTGCGAAGACGCGACGCACGCAGGCGTCGATCAGACGAGTTCCGCGGGTGGACACGAAGAAGCTTGGTACCCTCGGCTTGCCGCCTAGCCTGGCCCGCTGCTGCGCATACTCCTTAAGAGCCGCGATGGTGGTGGGGTGCAGCGGCAACTGTCGCGGCTTATTGAACTTGGTCTGCCGGATCCGAATCAAACCCGCGTCAAGATCGACGTCATCGTGATCCAGGCGGATGGCTTCGCTTAGTCTCATCCCGGTAACGGCCAACAACCCGAATAAAGCCTGATAGGTCATTGCTCGCAATGGCGGGCTCAACGTGCCAGCGGCATCGATGAGACTCGCGATCTCAGTTTCCGAATATAGGTACGGCGTCGGGCGTCGGTACCGATACGCTAGCAGATCTGGCACTGGCACTTCGACGGACGGATCGAGCGTATGCAGGTAACGGGAGAAACCGCACACCACGGAGAGTCGCTTCTTCCTCCAAAGCGGCTGCACGTTCGTTGGTTTGGTGGCCCAGGCCAGCGCTAGCTGGCTGGTCACCGTGGATGCTCCCATGCGGTCCAGGTAGTCAACGAAGTCGGTCAGAAGCCGGTCGTGGCCGCGAAGTTTGAACCCAAGAGAGCGCCGCAGGGCAACATAGTCGCTGACTTGCTGACGAAGATCGATCATACCGCACCACCTGGCCATCGCCGGGCGACACTGGCCAAGGCATCGTGGTCATCCTTGGCGTAATGGGCAGTGGTCGTTAGACGGTGGTGTCGAAGAACCTGGCCGATCTCCAACAACGGCGCACCGGCTCGACGCATTGCCGTCGCCGCGCTATGTCGAAGCCGGTGTGCACCCGCAGGTGGTAGTCCTGCCCGGCCGCAGGCCCGCGTTACAATGCTGCTAATAGAAGCGCTCGACAGGGCAGCATAGGGCGCCCGCACATGCAGAAACAGGGCGCGGCAACTGCCGCCGCGACGAGCCTTGTGACAATAATCGGCCAGAGCCTCGCCGACATCAACTGGTAGTGGGAGCCGATCGTGGCGATTGCCCTTACCGGCCACGAGGATCTCTCCGTTACGCCAGTCGACATCATCTAGCGTCAGCGATGCCACCTCCTTGGATCGCAAGCCGAGCCGGGCCAGCAGGGTCAAAATCGCGAAATCGCGGCGACCCGCAGTGGTTTCGCGGTCGCAACTGGCGAGTAGTCGCGCTACCTGTTGCTCGGATAAGGCGCGCGACAGTCTGGTGTCACGCCAAGTTGGAGCAGGCAGCACTGCATCCGCAAGCGACAATGGTGTGTGACCTTGCACGTACAGAAAGCGCAGAAATGCCCGCAGAGCAACCGCCACGTTGTGGAGCGATCCTACGCTACGACGCCTGGACTCCGCAAGGATGAACGCAGTGACCTTATCGGTCATCAAGCCTTCAAAGCCGTATCCGGTCACGCCCTCGCTGATTCCGCAAGTAGACAAGAACTGATGCGCCACGTACCGGTACCAGCGAGTGGTCCGCTGGGCCAAGCCGCGCTGACTGACCAAATACGTGGTGAAGTCGTCCAAAACCCGCGCCAGGTGTGTCTCGGGAACGAGCGACATCACCTCGGGCACAGCACCAATGCTACGGAGATAGCTCGTTAGCACCTCTAGCATTCCGCCGTTTGAGCGTCCCTTCGCATAACCGCGCACCCGCCGCTCGGCTGCAAACTCCTGCACCCGCTGGGGTGTCAGTTCCGCCACAGCCCAGGCCTGATCGCCCAGCCAACGGCTTAGGTGCCTCATTACGACCAGATAAGAGGTCGCCGACCACGGTGAATATCCCTGTCGAGCCAATTCCTCCAAGAACCCAGAAACGAACGGTTCTAATGGACCGGAGACGTGGATCCCGAACGGTTTACACATCGACCATGCCCCCCTCGGCAATCCGAACCTCGGCCAGGATGTGTTCCTGCGAGGGCCGGCAAATTATGCCGAGTACTTCGACGCTCCTGTACATGCGCTCCTAGAGACAACTCCCTGCCGCGCTGACCTGTTCGGCATAATCGTGGGCTCGGCATAAGGTGAGGAAGCGGATTTCCTCCAGCATCGCCGGCGAGAGCAGGTGGCCCTCGTCGATGACGATCACCGGCTGCTTGCCCTGGTTCCGGTAGCTATCCCACAGCGCCTGCACGAGCAACCTGCGGGAGTCGGCGGCGGTGAACGCCGGTCGCAGCCCCATGCCGACGCAGAGTTCCCGGTACAGGTGCCTGGGGGTGAGCCCGGACTGCGAGATGTACAGGACGTGGTAGCCCGATGGGTCGAGCTGGTGGGCGAGTGCCCTCAGCGCGGTGGACTTTCCCGATCCCACTTCGCCGGTGACCAGGCCGAAACCCCTTGTCCTCACGCAGTAGGTGAGCCGGGCGAGGAGTTCGCGGAACTGCTGGGGCAGGTAGAGGTCCTGGGGCCTGATGCCGCGGGAAAACGGGGTGGAGGTCAGGCCGTAGAACTGCTCGAACACCTTACATCCCCTCCTCGGAGCGGGTGAAGCTGATCCTGCCGATCCTGGCCTTCAGTTCCTCGCGGTGCTTTTCCTCGAGCACTTTCAAGAAGCTGACCGGAGCAAGCGTGGGTCCGGGGTCTTCGGGGGCGGGCGGCAGGGTCACTGCCCTGTCGTGCTGCCTCTGGAGGAGGTGGGGGATGGCGTAGCCGAAGCACTGTCCCTGCCACCATACCGAGATCTCGGAGAGGTCGAACGGGTCGTAGCGGATCTCGATCACCCTGCGGGCCAGCCTGGGATCCACCTCGTAGCGGTTGCCCTGGAAGGTGAAGGTGCAGGTGGAGTCCACCCGGCGCTTTGCCCGCCAGAGGAAGATCTCGCGCACCCTGGTGGGGTCGAGCATGCGGATCTGGCCGGGGCCCTTGCTGAAGCGGGCAGCCGGAGTCTGGCCGGTTTCGCGGTTGACGTGGTGGTGGTAGCTCTGCTCCAGCCAGGCCCAGAAGAGCTGGTTGAGCTCGTCCAGGGTGTTCACCTCGACCAGGTGCAACTCGGGGAAGAACGACTCCTCCACGGTGCGGAAGAACCTTTCCAGCTTCCCCCGTGCCTGGGGCGCGTAGGGCTGGCCGGAGATGTGCCTTGAGCCCAGTTCGGCACAGATGACCTCGAACTGGTTCGAGGTGAAGATGGCGCCGTTGTCGCAGTACACCCGGGCGGGGATGCCGCGCTTCAAGACGGCCTTCTTGAAGCAATCCAGAAGGGCGGGCAGGTCCTGGGTGAAGTAGAACTCACCGTGGCAGATGAGGCGGGAGTAGTCGTCCATGAAGCAGATCAGGTACGTCCTGAGCTTCTTGGTGCCGTCGCGGGGGTCCGGGAGCCAGGGCCCGTACTTGAGGTCGGCCTGCCACTGCAGGTTGCGCTCGGCCTTCTCGTACCGCCGGTACACTCCAGAGGGGGCCTTGAGCAGTTCCCTGGTCTTTCCCAGGCGCCTGAGGTGCCGGGCCAAGGTGGAGGGCTTGACGTCCCCCTCCCTCACCGGGACCGAGGGGTCATGCACCATGAGCTCGATGATCTGCCTGACCGAGCGCTCGGGCACCTGCTCCTTGAGGCGCACGGCCAGGTCGATGATCTGCGGCGGTATGGCCCTGGGGTTTTGGGCGTCGCTGCGAGGCCTGGGCTTTAAGGCCTCAAAACCGCCTTTGCGGTATGCTGCCAGCCAGCGGCGCAGGGTGCGGCCGGAGACGCGGCGGGTCCCCCCGGGCCCGGGGCAGGGGTGCTCCCGGGCCAGGATCTCCTGCCTGATCCGCCGGCGCTCAGCCTCCTCCAACGAGGGGTCAAGGAGCGGGGCTATGACCCGGTAGCGGAACAGGGCGATGCTCGTGCGGGCATCGTCTGCCACCATCCCACCTCCCGGGCGCCATTTTGGGCCCCGGGGGGCCGGCGCGGCAAGACACATGTTTGGTGGGGCCTACAGCCTCAGGCCCGTCTCCCTGGCGCACACTCCCAGGAAGCGCATGGCGTCTTCCGCCTGAGGCTCTCCCCAGTTTAGGCCGAGCCGCGAGCCCTCCTGCCAGAGGGAAAGGGCAAGTTCCAGGAGCAGCGGCGCCCGGGAGATTGCCCGGGTCCGCCAGCCGGGTCCGGCCCTGGCGGGGGTCAGCCTGCCTGCTTCTTGGGCCAGGGCGGCGGTGCGGGCCACGTTGCAGGCGAGGAGTTGCTCGAGCAGGAAGCGCTCGAGTCTCTCCGCGGCCCGGGCAAGCCTGTCCGCCCAGCGCCAGAGAGTCTGCCAGTTTATCTCGAAGGCCGCGGCGGCCCGGCGGTAGCTCCCAAGCTGGCGGTAGGCCAATATCGCCTCCTGCCTGAGGACCCAGGGGTAGGGGGACCGGGGCGGCAGGAACCGGGGCCTGAGGTTCCGCACCGACCCGCAGGCCGGGCACCGCAGGTAGAGCACCGGGACGAGCTCCGACCAGAACCCCACGGCCACGTAGCAGTGCTCCACCTTGTGGCGGTGGCGGAAGTGGTGGCCGCAGTGGCAGGGACGATACTCAGGCGGAGGTCCGCGGGAAATCGAGGCTATGTACGAACACAGGATTGCTTTGACAGCAGCCTTCAGGTGCGTTACTCTTTTCATGCACTGTTGCGTGGGCGAAGGTCTCCGGGCTCAATTGGCGGTTGGCCGGAGGCCTTCGCTTTCTCGCATCACCCCTTAATGCCTTCTCAAGGGAGGGACAAACATCCTACTGCCTCCCCTACAAAGAGGTCAGCCAATCTGAGAAATTCCTCCTAAATCCTGGCCAAATAATGTTAGCCGCTACACGAACCCCTGCCGCCGCGGTTCGGGGACGGCTTGTTTCGCGCCGCACCGTCGCCCGAACCCACGGAGCAGGGCTCAACCACGCATCTCGGCCAGCTCACACCCGCGCGAGGCCGTACAGCCTCGTAGCACCCCTGCTCCGCCCATCCAGCGCCGGAGAACAAACTCCCCCTACGCGTTCGCGGGAACTTGAACGCCAGCCGGCGCCCAAATTAACCCCCACCGGGCCCTGCCACGAAGCCCCGGTCACGCGGGATGCGTGGCACGCCTGACACCCACTGGGGACGTCTGGCTCAAGAGGGCGTTTACTCCAGCAGCCGCGCGCTGCGGGTCCCGCCTCTCATCCCCACGCGAACGCGAATCCCCTCGCTGCGGCAGATCCGCCGCCAGCACGAACACCTTCCTGCCATAGCGCACCGCGGGAAGCTTCCCCTGGCGAATCCACCTGTGAACCGTCTCCGGATGGCACCCTAGCTCCGCGGCCGCCCGCGCCACTGTCAGAAGTCCCCGTTTTTCCGCAAGCTCCTTCCATGCCCCTCTCAAGATCCGACCACCCGACCCCACTACAAAAAGCAGGTGACGCACGCGCATCACCCGGACCCAAAGGAGGGGGGTATCCAGCGAGATACGTGCTCGCCTGGCAGCTTAATCATACGGCTGCATGGTTACAACAGTGTTACGGGAAAGTGGCACCATCACGACACGCGTTGACCCTCCCCCGCATGATCTACCATCCTCAGAGAATCCCCCCGCCCGCCCCCGCCCTGGCAGTAGCGGCGGCTGGACGCAACAGGCGCCCGGGAAAAGACACCCAACCGCAGAAACATGCAACAAGCTTCCTTCCGAGCCGCATCGGGCGCTACGCCTGTCCCGCCGCCGGATCCCGGTGCACGGTGAGGAGAACCCCGCACGGCAATCTAACCGCCCCCCCGCATATTCCCCCTTAAATCTGAGCCAGTTTTCCCGCTGAAAACTGAGCCACCCTCCCAGGGAAATTCCCTCCGATCTGGAAATGGGTTAGGCCGGATCGGAGGTGACGGGGAGGGTGATATCAGTGGAAGCGTGGACCACCATTCGGTACCTGCATGCGCGGGGCCTGAGCCAGCGTGCCATCGCACGGGAGCTGGGCGTATCCCGGAACACCGTGGCCAGGGCGCTGGTCTTGGACAGCCCGCCGAAGTATGCGCGCAGGAAGCAGCCGGTCAACCCTGGCCTGGCGCCCTTCGAGGAGCAGATCAGGGAAATGCTCTTCGACAAAAAGTTCCGGGGGAGCCGCATCCTGCGGGAACTGCGGAAGCTGGGATTCGAAGGCTCCAAGTCCGCCTTCTACCGGTACCTGGAGAAGCTGCGCGAGAACCAGGCGTCGGCCCGAGCCAGCATGAGATTCGAGACGCCCCCCGGAGAGCAGGGCCAGTTCGACTGGTCCCCCTACACCATCCCGCTCGGAACAATGCTCTGCCGGGTAGTAGTGTTCTCCCTGACCCTGGGCTACAGCCGCCGCAAGTACCTTACGGCCAGCCTGGACGAGACGCAGGCGTCCGTGTTCGAGGCGCTGGAGGATGCCCTGTGGTTCTTCGGGGGCAGCCCCAAGGTGCTGGTGGTGGACAACGACCGGACCATGGTGGACAGTTGCAGGCCGAACGATTTCCGGTGGAACCGCTTGTTTCTTGAACTGTGCGGACACTACCGCATCCAGCCCGTGGCTTGCGCCCCGGGAAACGCCCGGGCGAAGGGCTTTGCTTCATACTGCACCCTCTTCTCTCGTTGCGGGTGTACTTTTTCTGCGCCGCAGTTTCCACTTACCTTTCACGGGCGCGTCCTCCCCAGGCGGCTCGTAGAGGTACTGATCCTTGTCGTTGTACGCGTGAGCACGCAGCAGCCCGTGGCGGCGCCAAGCCTTCACCGTGCTGCTGCTAACGCCCAGGGCGGCGGCCATCTCCTTCAACGTTAGCAGACCCCTGTCCCGCAGGCGGCTGTACGTATCCTTGAGACCGTACGCCAACCTCACTTTGCGCACCATCAGCCGGTCAAATCGGTTGCCGTGCCCGGAGCGGAGCCCTCGTTCGTTCAGGATCAGAGCGGCCTCACCATCGGTGTAATCGTCCAGTAGCCGGTCGATTTCCGCAACGACGGCGGGGTCAGTTTGATACAGTTGCCAGGCCGAAGGCGGCAGCGGCAGGGTCAGGGTGCGGCTGGCTCCGCCTTTGAAGCGTACGTGGGCAGTGATGTTCTCCTTCTTGAGCAGGGTGACGTCCTCGATGATCAGGCGCACCATTCTCTTGCGATCCCGGTCGGAGGTACGGGGGTCCCGCCACAGGCGGGGGAAGTCGGTGGCCAGCGCCAGGATGCGGCCACGCTCCTCCTCGTCCACGAGCACGCGGTCAGCCCTGCGCTGTCGCTCGTACTCCTCTTGCGCCTCAGCCAGCGCCCTCAGCTTCTGGTTCCAGTCTGCCTCCAGAACGTCGGCCACCAGGCGGTTGTCCGGATCAACCTGCATGTAGCGCCGCCGAGCCAGTTCCGCCTCGTAGCGAGCCCGTTCCACTTGTCCCAACCTTAACCTGTCCGCCTCCTCCGCCCTCTGGTTCAACTCCTCGGAGATGGCGAGTGCCACCTCGAGGGCGAGCGGCGTGACCGCCTCGACCAGCATTTCGCCGATTGCCCTGTCCACGCCTGCCCCCGGGATGCGCTGGCAGGGGGAAGCGGCCTGCTCGATCCCCTCGCGCTGGCACACGTACGAGGGCACGACCCGCCCGTTCCTCACGTGATAGCGCACGGTCATGCGCTTTCCGCATACCCCGCAGATCACCAGCCCCTGCAACAGGGCCGGGCCCTCCCGCGGGGGGCTGGCGCGGCGGTCTGCCCCGTACGCCACTGCATTCTCCCGTAACCGCCGCAGGTTGTCCTGGTACTCCTCCCAGGAAATGTAGCCCGGGTGAGCATCCCGCACGAGGGCGAGCCACTTTTCCGGTGGCTTGAGCTTGCAAATGTACCTGCCACCGGGGGTCCTGCGGGTCTGCGTTCTGCCGAAGAAGAGCGCACCTGCGTACCGGGGGTTCCCGAGGACCCGGAGGACCCGATGCCGTTCCAGCCGCGGCCACACCAGTTCCCCCCGCCGGGGGCCCACGGCCACCCGCCACGGGAAGCGGAGCCCCTGCTCTCGGAACACCCGCACCACCTGGCCCGCGGAACCGGTGCGCCGGAAGGTGTCAAACAGCAGGCGCACCGCCCGCTGAACGGCCAGGTCGGGATCGAGTACCACCTGGCTGTCGGGCCCGTACACAAACCCTGTCGGCAGACGGGATTTGAGCTCGCCCCGGCGGGCCTTGCTGAGGATCCCTCCCTGCAGCCGCATGCGCAGCACATGCAGTTCCGCCTCGCTCATCGTCCCCTTGAGCCCCAAAAGCAGCCGGTCGTTGAAGTGCCCGGGGTCGTACACCCCGTCTTCGTCCAGGATGAGGGTATCGGTCAGGGCGCAGATCTCCAGCAACCTGTACCAGTCAGAGGAGCTGCGCGCCAGGCGGGAAACCTCCAGGCCCAGCACGATTCCCACCCGGCCCATACCCACCTCAGCCACCAGCCGCTGGAAACCTTCCCGCCCAGAAGCCGAGGCGCCCGAGTGCCCAAGGTCCTCGTCGATCACCACCACCCGCTCGACCGGCCACCCCAAGGCCACCACCCGTTCCCGGAGCCCGTACTGGCGCTTGGTGCTTTCCTGGTTCTCGAACACCTGCCGCAACGTGCTCTGGCGCACGTAAAGGTACGCGTCCCGCTTCAGGTGGGAGGGCTTGACCTTCTGGTAAACCCCCTGGTCCACCCCATCACCTCCCCCGGCAAGAAAGCGCCATCGTCACCAGCGCCATCACTAGTTCAGCCTGCGTCCTTGCACCTGTCATGCTCAGGCCACCTGACCCGGGCCCAACTCGCGGGCTGCAGGCAGGGGCGCAGGATGCCCAGGCTTGCACCCACGCGGGCACCCCGCGCCGCATGAGCAGGGTCAGGCCGCGGGGGGCAGCTCCCGGGACCGCACCCACCGCGTACGCCCGCACCTCCTCGTATCGCTCCGCCAGCCCGTCCGCGCTCATCTGGCCGCCTACGCCTTTTCCCGGCGCCCCCCTTTTCGGGCCCGCCCCAGGGCCCGCTCGATGCTCCGGGGATGCACCGTCAGGCCGAGTCGTTCCCTCACCATGCGGGCCAGCTCGCCCGGACGCAGCGTCGGGTCCTCGGAAAGCACGGCCTCCAGAAACCCCATCACCTCCTCCGTGAACTTGTGCGCCCTCCGGGGGCCCGGCCGCTGGGGCAGGAGCCCGGGAAGACCGCCGCGCCGGAACGCCTCCCGCGCCTGGTAAAACGACGGGCGAGAAAACCCAAACAGCGCCGCCGCCCGCTTCGCTGGCAGCCCGTCCACCTCGACACGCCGCAGCATCTCGTACTTCACCTGCACCAGGTCGCGGGCGTCGAAGAAGGGGTTCCCCGACCGGAAGGCCTCGTCTGTCACGTCCTCCGGACGCGGGTTGAGCGCATGATGGGCCCGGAGGGAAGAGAGCTTCTCGTCTCCCTGTTTGCCCGGCAATCCTTTCCCTCCCCAGATGTGTTAACTCCATTATGCACACCCCTGTCCGCCTGTCAAGGCCCATCCCGGAAAACCCTCACTGCAAGGAGACCTAAGCTGCTCCCATGCCGGACGGCTTGGTAGATGAGCATAATCAACTTAACACTCACGGCGTAATCTCCTTTACACGGTCTCCGTCTTCCTTCCCCGACTCTTGAAGATCCCTCACCAGTGCCGCCAGGGCACGCAGGTCCTGGAGGCGGAAGATCGAGCGACCCCCTGACAGAGTGACAAACGGATCAGCAGGCGCCACATCCGTCCAGCTGGCGGGAAGGGACCGCACCCTTCCCTCGCGGTCTTCGAAAAACACCCGGTCTTCGCACCACGCCTGGCACCAGGTGAGAAGCTCGAATTCCTGGCCACTCAAGGGATGGTAGGGATGCACCACCCTGAATTTCCGTGACGCACCGGACACTCCGGGTGCAATCGATGACTTTGACCAAGGGGAAGGTGGAAAACCCCTTCCGCCACCTGGAGGATCACCTGATCAGAGGAGGGCGCTGGGACAGCTTCGAGCATTTCCTGGCCGAGCTCCAGAGGTTTGCCCGGGAGGAGCTCGACCTAATGGTCCACGGCACCACGCGCCAGCGGCCCATAGATCTCTTCGCCGAAGAGCAGCCTTACCTCACCCCTCTGCCCGCGGGCAGGTTCGTCAGCACCCGGGAGCAGTTCCGGAACGTGAGCTGGGACTGCCTGATCTCGTTCGACGGCAACCGCTACAGCGTCCCCCATCCCTACGCGGGTAAGTCGGTGTGGGTGAGGGTGTCCCGGGGCGAGTATCTCCTCGTGCTTGACATGCACGGCCAGGTCGTGGCCACCCATGAACTCTGCCGGGACAAGGGGCGCACCATCCTCAAGCAGGAGCACTACGAGGGGCTAAGGCGGGCGGCCCCGCGCACCCGGGCGCTGCTGGAGAAGGCATTCCTGGACCGCTTCCCGGATCAGGCAGAATTCCTGGAGAGGCTCTACGCCCAGCAGAAGCTCAACCCGGCCTACCACCTGCGGGGCATACTGGAGCTTGCCTCTTTGTACCCCAAGGAGGCTATGCTGGAGGCCTTCTCCCTCTGCCTGCGGTACAACACCTTCTCCGTGGGCTTCGTCCGCGGCGTGCTCGAGCAGCATCCCCCCGCCCAGCCGCAGCCGGAGCCCGGAGTCCGCCCCCTGCACGGGCTGCCGCAGGTCAAGGTGAACCGCAGTCTCTCCGCGTACCAGCGCCTGCTCGAGGGAGGTGGATGCCGGTGACCGAGGTGGAGCGGTTGAGGCAGCAGCTGCGGAAGCTCAGCCTGCACACCATGGCCGCCATATTCGAAGAGGAGGCGGAGAAGGCGGCCAAAAGCCAGATGAGCTACACGGCCTTCCTGGCGCGCCTGGCCGACGAGGAGGTGGCTGCCAAGGCGGAGCGGTCGATCAACGCCAAGGTGGCCAAGGCGCGTTTCCCCGCCATCAAGACCCTGGAGTCGTTCGACTTCAGCTTCCAGCCCTCCCTCCCGGTGGCAACGATCAAGGAGTTGGCGGAACTGGGCTTCCTGGACAAGGCGGAAAACATCGTCCTGGTGGGACCGAGCGGCACGGGGAAGACCCATCTTGCCATCGCCCTGGGTCTGAAGGCCTGCATGGCGAGAAAAAGGGTCCTGTTCACCACCGTGCACGCGCTGCTGGACCAACTGGTGGCGGCAACCGTAGACCGATCTCTGGGGTCGCGCCTGGAGGCGCTCAGCCGCCTGGATCTGGTCATCGCCGACGAACTGGGGTACATGCCGGTGGACACCCAGAGGGCGAACCTCTTCTTCCAGTTCGTCAGCTGCCGCTACGAGAAGGGCTCCATCATCCTGACCACCAACAAGGCCTTCGACCAGTGGGGGCAGGTATTCGGAGACGACGTCATCGCCTCCGCCATCCTCGACCGCCTTCTCCACCACAGCCACATCATCGCCATCAACGGGCCCAGTTACCGGCTCAAGGACAAGCTGGACCGGGCCGCGCAGGCCGCCGGAGCCACGGCCCGGCGCGAATCAGCCTGAGAACTGGCCGGCTGAACGGGGGACCGCCGATCGACACAAGGGCGGCACATCGAGCTGCAAATTCTGCCAAGAACCCCCAACACGGGAAGGAATCACAGGCCGCCGCTGCACCTTGAAAACCGGATAGCTCGTCACCCGGCACGCTGAGCTGCGGAGCGCGGCCAGTGCCGGTATGGTGGCAGTTACCGGGGGTGGCGAAAGTGGAACACCCCGCCTTCTCGCGGCAGCGCATCCCCAGGGACAGACCCGGGTGGAAGCCAAGAGCTGCTTGGTTCCTCACCAGCGAGATCCGTGGGCGGGAAATCTCCCCTGGAGGAAGCCGAGGTGGTGTCCCGGGGCACCCTCGACCTCCATGCGAAGGACACCCGCTCTCCCGCGACCTGGGCCAGATCGAGCTCCCCGCCATAGCAGGCCGGTTGAAGGCCGACTTCGGGGTGGGGGTGATGGCGCCAGGGAGGATGGCCCGGGCCACCGAGGAGGCCTGGTACCAGGATGCCGCCTGGGCGAAAAGAGGCGGCGCATGTTCTGACCCCTCAGCCACAAAGGCATCCGTGAGAAACCGGGCAGGCTCCAGGACCAGGGCTGGCCGCTGCCCCTGGGGGAGCAGGAAGGCGCGGGAGGGGCTCACCACACCCCGGGCGGTGCTGGCCGAGGACCGCTGCTGCGAGGAGAACACCACCAGCAGGCCGATACTGGCGGTACCGTGCTGCATCCTCAACCGGTGGCAGCTTGCGTTCCGCCGCACGGTGGTCTGTCGGACTGGCCCGTGGAGGAGGTCGCGGAAGCGACCGGCGAGCGGGGCTGGCTGGAGCTTTGGGCCTGGCGATCTTGTTGCCGGCGCCCAGGGCAGCTTCTGGCCAGGAGCGGAAAGCTTTCCTGTCCCTGCTGAGCCAGCGGCGCGGCTACACCCTCTCTTCCTCGGAGCGGTTCTGCCAGGAGTCAACCGACCTTGCCTACCGCATCTGCCGCCGGACCGGGCCTTGGCCAGGTGGCGCGCTCCGGGGTGTCAAGCTCAGAACCTCCGGGAAAGAGTCTTCGCGACTGCATTCTCGTCGGGGAGATCCTCCCCGAGCATGGCTTCCCAAGCTCCGACCCGGTGAACCGGGAGAGTTCCCAGGGGCTCAAGTGGGCGCCCCGGAGCGGTTAGCCACCCCGCCTACGCCCAGGGCCCTTCCGCTCCCTGCTCATGCGCCGTTTCCCGCCACCGGCCTCGTGCCCGGGCTATCGTGCCAGTTCAGTAGGCGCCTACCTGCGGTCGTTCGGCCGGATTGCTCATGGTGGTGCGCTACCGCGAAAGGCCATGCGCCGGATTCGCCGGCACCAGCCCGCTTTGAAGGAACAGCTCGAAGCCGCGAAGAAACACTTCGCGACCCAGGCGCCACAAAGAGCAACGTGGTCAGCCAGGCCTCAAGCTCGAGGAACTGGCTCCGGCAGCCCCCTGCAACACCAAACACCGAACAGAGGCAAAAGTAACATTAGCAATTGTTTCCTTCTCTGGAAACCCGGGTGGCTCAAATTTCAGTGGGAAAGTGGCTCACTTTTCGCTGGGAATCTGCACGGATAACTCATGTTCTCCAAACGAGCAACGGCTGACGGTTCGGCAGAACGACCCGACAGCGGAGACAAGTGGCACAGCGTTGCCATCCGGCCGAGTCAGCGGGATAATACCCTCAGGAGGGGTCGAGGCGTCCTAACACTCACCCCGCACCATAATGTGGAGGAGGCAGCTCCGTGGACTCCGAGATCGTATTCCTCGTAGAGGAAGCCCCTGAGGGCGGCTACCAGGCGCGTGCGCTTGGCTACTCAATCTTCACCGAGGCGGACTCCCTCGCAGAACTCAAGGAAGCCGTGCGCGACGCGGTCCGGTGCCACTTCGACGATGACCGGGACCGCCCGCGCGTGATCCGTCTTCACTTCGTCAGGGACGAGGTCCTCGCGCTGTGAAACTCCCCAGAGACGTAAGCACCCAAGAACTGGCCCGGCTGCTGGGCCGGTACGGGTACCGCATCACGCGACAGACGGGGTCCCATCTGAGGCTTACGACTCTGCAAAACGGCGAGCACCACGTCACCATCCCCAATCATGACGTCCTCAAGGTCGGGACCCTCAGTTCTATCCTGGCCGACGTTGCTGCTCACCTCAAGGTTGGCAAAGAGGCTCTCATCAAAGACCTTTTCGGCTGAAGCAGCTTCCGACGGGCATCGACCAATGCCCAGGCCATGCCTGCCCCATAGTTCGGATAACGCCCGTTCCCCGAACCGAGGCCCACCGACCACCAGCAGGTGCGGGGCGGCGTTGGGGAGAACGCCGCCCCGCGAGCATCGCCGTCCGTTCCGTCAGGGCGCTTACACTACCCTGTTCCCCACCTGCCTCCCCGCACAGGAAGGAGACCCCAGAACAGTAGAAGCTAAAACAAGAACGCCACCGCTATTCTGACAACGTTGATGGGCGTCTTGGCGATTCCGAGCGAGAGCCCGAACAAGCGCTCCATGCCGTATACCAGGAACAGGCCAAACACAATTCCGCCTGCCGCAAAGACCACACAACTAATCAGCACTATCCTCAGGTCGGGAAGATGCACGTTTTCCCTCCGTTCATTTACTCGCTCCCGCCACAGTCCCCGCAGCAGCGCACTACACTTGGCGCAGCACATGTCACAGCGCCCCGGGGAGCTGCTCGCCCCGCCTCCCGCCTGTTCCACGGCGCAGTCCCTTCAGTCCGTAGCCGACAACCGAACACAGCTCCGACGACCGCGCCAGCCCACGGTGGCGACTGCACAGACTCGAACCAGACCTGCTGTAGCTCTCCAATCGGTCCCTACGCCGCTCACTGGCAAACAGAACCCCGGGCCAATCGGTTACCGCCCCGGGGTTCCGTTTCGCATCGGTACACTCACTGGCCACGTCCCAGTTCATCGCCGCGCGGGGCATTGCTCTATTCTCGATGAGGTACCGTCGTGTGGAGGCGGAGGCCTTTACTCTTCGTCACCCCGATTCGTGCGTTGTCTCCCGGTTCCCCCCGTTCGCGGTCTCCCGCACCGCTTACAGTCCTCCGTGCGGACGTCTTCGCTGATTCTATGGCCTTGGATCGCTTCATTCGCTCCCGCCGCTCAGTTTCAGCCGCTTCCTGAAGCGCCAGCAGTCCGCCCAGGTTGAACCATTGCAGGGGCAGGACGACTACCGCAGCGATCAGCCCCCAGGTCCAAGGCGCTTGGAATCCCCCGCTCACCAGCCCTAAGGACACCAACGCTGTTGATAATGTCCAGAATTTGCGAAGGTACGTCCTGGACCATCTCCTTAGGTGTCCCCAAACGCCGAACCCGACAGCGTAACAGATTACAGCAGCCGCGCACACCAAGAGCCTCCTCCCATCCGGTTCGTCAGGCAACGGACGGGAGAAATCCGCCGCTATGACGGCTGCAACATCCCTCAACAGACCACGAAATCCGACGCCCAAGCCCACGAGGGACAGACACAACCCAGCCACCAACATCCACCATTCCCCCGGGTGCGGCTTACGCCCACTTGACCGCATCCCCCACTACCTCCTGGAGGTCCCGTAGGCCC
The DNA here is from genome assembly GCA_040757085.1 of Bacillota bacterium. Lineage (NCBI taxonomy): Bacteria > Bacillati > Bacillota > Bacillota bacterium. The sequence continues at coordinate 101,117 of JBFLXJ010000024.1, forward strand.
GCATAAGAATAGGTTGCCCGCACAGCACCAGAGTAGGTTCTCATTGCCGCGGCGTAGCTGGTCACCGACCGCCCCGCCACACCAAAGGCAACCGACGCGGCGCTGCCCGCAACAGTCCCTATCAGTTCCCCCCTTCGGTCGTGCGCACCTCAACGCCCTCCCCGAAGCAAAGGTGTGACGATGAAAGCCAACACCATCATCAAGAAAAAGGCTGCGGCGGCGCGAATCACGTTTGCCGCGCTCCGCTCTATCCCCAGAGCGCGACCGACAACGAACGTAAGGAACAGCCCAAAGGCAATTCCGCCCACCAGATACACCCCACACAGGAGGAGAACGGTTTTGACATCCCATGTACGCACTCGGACATGCCCCCCAGGAACAATCCTACCTCGGGCCCGGCCGTGCTTGTCGCCTGAAGAGCGAATTGATCTTCTTGCCAAGGGGTGTTGTAGGGAGAACCTTACCTGCCAGAGCACCACCCGCTGCATTGACCGCGACGGACTTCACGAACCCGCCAGCACTCCAAGCTTTCCGGGGGGTGAACGCCAGGTAGTCGATACCACCCGCCACCGCACCCCCTATTGCACCTGCAACCAGCCCTGAGCACGAGACTCCGGTCGCCGCTCCCCAGAGGGCTCCGCGAGCAGCAGATACCCCGGCCTCGCGCCAGCTCCACGGTGCGCTGCCTTTGGTCACCGCATAACTCACTACGCCGATGACCGCGCCCATCAGCGCTCCCCCTGCTGCCGCAGCGGCAAACGCTGCGAGAACCGGTGCACGCCCGTCTGGGTCCGTGAAGTTGACCGGGTTGTTATTCCCGTAGGCATAGGGGTTGAGGGTCTGCGACGCCTTGGGAGCGCCCAGGATGGTATCCCGGCTGATGAACCTTCCTACCTCTGGATTGTAGTACCTCGCCTGCAGGAAGTACAGCCCCGTGCTCCCGTCCCAGCGGTAGCCGGCGTAGCGATAGGGGTTGACCTGCGCTAGCGGACCGCTTGCCTCCAGGATGTTCCCCCAGGCGTCGTAACGGTAGGAAGCAACCACATTCCCCTGGGCATCGGCCAGGGCCAGGACGTCGCCGCGGTCGTTGGTCAGGTAGTAGTAGGTCTGGCCCTGGTAGCGCATGCTGAGCGGGATACCGGCCTGGTCGTAGGTGAACGCTACCGTGACGTTGCCCGCCCCGTCCGTCTCGTAGGCCACGTGCCTGCCATCATAGTGGTAGTACACGGTGCCCTGGACGGTGGTCTGGGAGATGCGCCGCCCGTCACCGTCATACGAGAAGGCCGCCACCAGGTTGCCCGTGGCCTTCTCCCGCACTTCGATCAGGCGGTTCTTCGCATCCCAGACGTAGGTGCGGGAGCCGTCGTCAACCAGGTTGCCCCGGGCATCGTACTCGCAGCGGACGCCGTCCACAGAGACGAGTTCTCCGGCCTGGTTATACCCGTAAACGATGCTCGACTGCAGGGTGCCGTCGGCAGCGTAGACCAGCTTCGCAGTGCGGTTTCCTGCCGGGTCATACTCGTAGACGGTCTTCCTGCCCGTCACCGGGTCGGTCTCTGACGTCAGCCGGTTCAAGCGGTCGTAGGTGTACACCGCCGCGGTGCCGTCACGGTAAGTGACCCGGGTCTTGTTCCCCTCGCCGTCGTAGGCGTAGTCCTCGGAATATAGCACGGCGCCCGCGGCGTCGCGGTACTCCACCCTGGTAACCTTGCTCGCCGCATCGTACGATAGCACCCTCGAGACACCGCCCGGGTAGGCGACCTGCGCCAGGCGGTCGTTGGCGCCGTACGAGAGGGCGACCTGCCCCACACCGTCGGAAACTGCGGTGAGCCGGCCCTTGGCGTCGTAGCCGTAGCTCACCGTGAAGCTCAAGCCGCCGGCTGTGAAGGCCACCCCGGTCACGTTGCCGGCGGCATCGTAGCTGTACTCGGCCCGGTTGCCCCAGGGCTCGGTGACGGAGGCAAGGCGATTCTGCTCGTTGTAAGCGTAGCTGTAAGGCCCGGGCAGGCCGGCCACGGCCACGGACACGCGGTTGCCGTTTGCATCGTAGGCGAACCCGTAGCGGGTGACGCCGCCATGCTTTTCCTCGAGAACTTGATTGGTGCCGGAGTAAGTGTAGCTCACCGTAGCGCCATCGGTTGCACGGACCTCGGCCAGGTTGCCGTTGGCGTCATAGCTCTGCAGGACGGACTGGCCCTTCGCGTCAGTCACCCGGACGAGGCGGCCCAGCGCATCGTAGGCGTACTCGAACCTGAGGTAGACGGTTCCGTCCCGCGAAAGCTCAGCCGATACGAGGTTGTTGGAGGAGTCGTACCCGTAGGTGGCCACCCCGCCTTCGGGGTCCTCCACCCGGACGAGGTTCCCCCGCTCGTCATAGTAGTAATACGTGGTGTTGCCGTTGCCGTCGGTGACCGACTTCGTGTTGCCCTTCCGGTCGTAGGTCATGCTCACCTGCGACCCGGCCGAGTCGGTCACGGTCAGGGGGTTGTGGTTGGCATCGTACGTGATCTGGACCGCGGAGGACTCGGCGTCCACCGCGCGCACCAGATTGTAATCCGCATCGTACTCGAACCTGGTCACCCTGCCGTGGGGGTCGGTTTCCGTAAGCCGGTTGCCCATGTCGTCGTACGTGTAAGTGGTGGTGCCCCCCTTGGGGTCGGTCACCCAAGCCAGGTTCAGGTCAGCATCCCAGCCGTAGGTGGCGACAAGCCCGCCCGGCTCCGTCACCTCCACGCAGTTGGCCAGCTCACCGAACCGGTAGGCGTACACCTCCCCCCGAGGAGTGGTCACCTGGCTCGCGCGGTTGGCGGGGTCGTACGAGAGACGCCAGACGTTGCCCTCCTGGTCGGTCACCACCACCACCCGGCCCTCGGCATCGTAAGCGAACGAGGTGGTCCTGCCGCGGGCATCGGTGACGGACAGCAGAAGGTGCCGGGGGGCGTCATAGCTCATCTGCACGACTTCACCGGCCGGGTTGGTCACCGAAACCAGGTTGCCGTAAGCATCGCGGGAATACGCGAACGACTTGCCCGCCGGGTCGGTAGCAGTAAGGATGCCCCCGTCGGACGAAAGCGAAAAGGTGGTCACCTGGCCCGAGGCATCGGTGATGGAGACCAGGGCACCCTCCTGGTACGTGAACACGGTCGCGTTCCCGTTGCGGTCCGCCCGGCGGACGAGGTTGCCGCTCACGTCGTAGGTCTCCACCTCGTGGGTCTTGACGTCCTCGAGGAGGAAGAGCACCTGGCCGGAAGGATCGGTGGTGCGCGTGAGTTTGAGGTGTATCCCGGGCGGGTGGGCATAGGTGCCGTCCCCATTGGGCGTGAACACCGCCTCGGTGCCGTCGTCGTCGGTGTAGGTGACCGTCCCGTCGGCGTTCTCCAGCAGGAAGCCGAAGTAGTTGTGCACCCAGCCGTAACCCAGCAGCCCGTTGACGCTGGACTGGGAGTTGTAAGTGCGGGTGAGGAAAGTGGGCGAGCCCTGCCCGGTGAAGTAAAGGTCCTGGTACTTGACCACCAGGTTGCCGTTAAACAGGTTCACCGACACGCTGCCCGCGTCATCGAGATCCAGGGTGAAATAGCGCCAGTAGGGCTCCCAGCCCAGCTGTCCCGGCCACAACGCCAGACTGGGGTCGATCACCACGGGGTAGCGCCGGGCGGGGTCGGAAAGCCACGTCGCATCGGGCACGATCTCGAGGAACCAGGCCTCGCCCTCCCGGCCGAGTTGGAGGGAAACCGCCGCGGACACCGCCCCGGCCGCGTCCACCATGAAGGGCCGCGGCACGTACCAGCGGGGAAGGCCGTGCTCGTCACAAAAGAGGACCTGGCCCCCCTCCAGGCGGGGCTCCAGGCCCGCCGTCTCCAGCGCAAACCGGAAGGAGACGTCCTTCTCCTTGAGCGCACGCTTGAGGACGATGCTCTCCTTCACCCCGTCCATGGCCACCTGGAACTCCAGGCGCACCCCGGGCAGCACCTCGTCGTACCACACCTTGCTGCCCCGGTTCCTGCCGGGCACCGCACGGGCATCCCGGAGGGCCAGACCCAAAGAGCGTCCGCGGTCGTCAATGCGTAACGCCGCGGCGGAACGGCCCCCGTGGGCACGGGCGGGACGGGCATCGGCCGTGAACTGGGCCTTCCACCTTCCGCCCTTGGATGCCAGGGCAAACCCCACTTCGGACGCATCGACAACCAGGTTGTCCGCGACCGTGGAGAGACCCCGGCGCAACGCTGGCCTGCCCAGCAGTTCCTGCTGCAGGAACAGGACGGAACGGGCCTGCTCAGCGGCGATACTGCGCCTGCCATCGGCACCTGAACCTGTGTCCGTCGCATCGCCACCGCTGCCGGCCAGCACGGCCGGAGGGACGGAAAAGAGGCAGAGGAGGCTAATCACCAGTACGCAGGAGGTGATCTTCGCCAGGCGGCGCGAAAACATCTCCACGCACCCCTTTCTCGGTGCACCAAGCGCAATACGAACGCCATCAGGGCACCCGCAACTCTCTTATGAGCAGCCGCTGGTGGCAGCGTAGCCCCCCTTTCCATATCTGGAATATGTACCCACCGCAAGGATAATGGCCTGAGCAGACCTTGTCAATACGAAAGATTATTGACATACGAAAGATTATTGACCGCAATCCACTGCCCGACGCTGGAAAGCTGCAGCAGACGGAATACTCCCGACACAAAACGCTCAGTTCCAGGTGTTTGGGCTCGTACCTGTCGAAACGAATGCACATTATGCGACGCTAGTCACCCGTCTTAACAGGGCCCCGGCTGGCACGCAGTTGGCAACTCGGGCCCGCAAGCGTCGGACAAGGCGCCAACTCGAGTATCGTAAACGGTCCGGCCATGCCTAACGGAAATCATCCTCGCTGGCAAAGGCAACTGTAGTGACCCTGGCGCCTTCACGCAAGCAGACCCAGCTCGGCCAAGACCTGGGAAAAGTGGCCTGCTCCTCCGTGGGAGCGGCTTCCGCCAGAGGCGGGCGGACGGGCCCCACGTCGAAGCCTGCTAGGCGCAGGGCGGTCTTCACCGGCACCGGGTTGGTGGTGATGAAGAGAACCCGGAAGAGGCGGTACAGCCGGCGGTGCAGGGCCGCCGCCTCTTCCACCTTCCCCTCCAGGTAGGACGAGATGAGGCGGGATATTTCCCGCGCCACCAGGTGGGAAGCAACGCTCACCACTCCTGCGCCTCCCACCGCCAGGATGGGAGGGGTAAGGGAGTCGTCACCGCTGTACACGGCGAAATCCGGTGGGACCAGCCTGAGCACTTCCGTCACCTGATCCAGGTTCCCGGAGGCCTCCTTCAGGGCCACGATGTTGGGGATTTTTGCCACAGCCGGGGTAATCGGGAATGCGGTGGCCCACGGGTCAACTCCCCCACTGGACTGACGGGATATAGGAGAGTGCACCAGTAGCTTGGCGGCGCTATCACTATCTCGGGCCTGGCAACGGCCGGGTAAAAGGCTCCTTCAGAAACGATGATACGATATCTTTAAGATGCCCGGTCCCCTCTCGAGCCACCTTCTGGTATGCCCTTAGGGCAGCCTCACGCTCACCGAGTAGATCCAGCATCTGGCCCTTCCGCAAGGTGGCTAACTCCCATAGAGGAATCAATCCTCCAACTCTGCGTGTGCAATCATCAGCGACAGCCGAGAAATCTTCGATCGCTTGAGAGTAGTCCTTAGTCAGGTAGCGGTAAATGCCTCGGTAGTAGAGCATGTCAGGGTCGCCAGGAGTGTCAGACAAGTGCCGCTCAATCTTCTCCATAACCCCGGAAAGGTTCAGCGAGTCGGGGTTCGGGGGAAGGGTTTGCATATACGAATAGGGTTCGCCCCCGTGCACTTTGGTGTGGATGTACATGAGGTCAGATGGGTAAAAGAGTGGATGGTCCCCACGATGGAAAGAATCCCGTTCCTGGTCCGTCAGGGTTATGGGGTGGGCGAGGAAGTCCTCAAGCTGAAGCACCGTGAGATGATACCGCTCCCCGAGAAGATCATCCAAGGCATATTTGTGTTCGCACCCCACTAAGACTATAGCCCGACTGGCCTCGTGGTAGTCCATGGCTTGAACCGTTTTGGCGGCCATCCCTTGGTTTCGCGCTGCCCAGTACCATGTGATAGCGCCATTGGCGATATGTCCGACAGTCGACTCAACGAGTTCGTGGGTTGCCCGAAACACTTCACAGGTCTTTTGGCTGTTGGCTGCATCGTAGGTATTGACCAGCGGCTCAAAGCCCCCGGCCTCTTCGATTATCTCACTGCATCTCCGTTCCAGGTCCGCAAGAATCCTCCTGCCTTCGTCGGACGCTTCAAACGCAAGGGCTGCTTGAGCGTCCTCGGGCGGGTTCACCTTCCCGTCACCATCCACTGGGGCTACAGGAACACCGCGGTTCCACGCCCATCCGAGACCGATGCCCCATTTTTCCGCGGAATCACATCGAAAGTCGCCGGCCATGAAACGTCTGGGTCCAACCTCTATACAGACCAGATCAGGTCCGTACGCAGCTAGAATCTTGATTAAGTGCCAGTACGTATAGCCTGGGTACTTACCATGGCCGTCGTGCACCGTGCCAAGTACGAACACGGACTTTTTCAATGAGCACACCCCACTGTGCAGTTGAAGTGGTTTCCCACGTATGGCAGGTGTGCCGTCCGACAGTCGCCCGTCTCCAGCCACAGGAGAGGCTCCGATAGGTCCGGATAGATGTGCCGGAACACCCTGGCCAGAAGCTGCGGGCGTGTGGTCAGCGGAAACAGGAAGTTGAGACAGCAGGACTGGGAACAGCAGACATGGTTGCTGGGAAGGCGACGCTCCTGAAGACCACCGTGCCAGGGG
>JBFLXJ010000025.1 GCA_040757085.1 Bacillota bacterium
ACTCGTAGTGGGGCGCAAGCTCCAGCGCGGGTTCGAATCCCGCCCCCTCCGCCAGCCGAATAGGTTAGAGCGCAGCGGAAGGGGAAGCGGCCCGGAGGATCTGGTCAGTCGCCAGGGCCGCTTCTTTCTGTATTCCGGGCAGCACGTGGCTGGCGCAGTCCCGCAGCCAGCGCTCCGTGAACTCGCCCGCCGTGAGCTTCTGGAGCTGGACGTACATGCCCCTTGTCTAGTTCCGCCAGGAGCCCGCGGAGGACCCTCCAGGCGTCCTCTTCGTCCCCCTGACGGACACCCACTTCTGCCTCCGTTTCCCATCAGGGCCGCGAGGCAGCTCGACTACCACCGCCCACGTCGCCCTTCCATGCCGACGGAGTCCCTTCCTGTTGTGGCACGGAAACGCCACAGAATCGCGGATCGAGAGATGCGATCAGGCAGCCCACGCGCCCGAGAGGCCAGGACGCCATTACGTGGCCGTCGCGGCCGAACACCCACGCGCCGCCGAATGCACCCCCCTCCAGTTCAGGCGGGGCTAGGTAGTTCACCACCAGGGTGGTGGTGCCTGCCAGTGCCACCCGCTCCGCGTACTGGGGTAACTCCTCCGCGTCCCAGCGAGCCTGATCCTCCGAGCCATCGCCGAAACACCGGGCCATGGGGACCAGCAACCAGTCGGGGCGCAATGAGCGCACGCTGGCCACGAGGCTGTCGTCGAAAAGGTCCCCGCACAGCAGGAAAGCCACCGAGCCCAGGGCCGTCAGCGCGACCCCGACCCCCTCTCCGTGGCCGTAGACATCCGGAGAAGCCCGGGGTCCGTGCCAACCGGGTGTGATTCGACGGTAGTGGAGGACAATGTCTCCCCGAGGGTCGAACAGCAGGGCGGCGTCAAACAGGCGATCGCCAGCGCGCTCCAGCATCCCCACGGCCAGGTAGACGCCCAGTTCCCGCGCGGTGCCACCCAGCACGGTGGTTACGGGCCCCGGTATCTCCTGGCCTAGGGGTAGGTCGCGTGCCGGGTCATCCACGTTGAGGAGCCCCGTGGGAGCCGCTTCAGGGAAAAGCACCAACGCCGCTCCCTGGCGACGGGCCTCGCGGGCGAGGCCCACGATCCCCGTCAGATTGAGATGGGGGTCCCGCGTGACTTCGTTAACCGCCAAGGCAACCTTCAAGACCATCAGCCTCCCCGTACCATGGATCGGCAGGACCCGGGCCGAGCCGCAGTGCTTCCAGCCGCGGGCAGCCAGAGGCACCCACGCGCCCGCTGACCGGGATACAGTCGCCGAGCCCGGCACCGCTTCGCCGTATGAGGTTCCGCAATCGCCCAGGAGGGTAAGATCGACCATCAGGCAGGAAGAACTGACGTTACTACCGGCGACATCCACCCCGTAGCGGGCTTCCTCCTCGGACATGCCGTCGCACCCCCAGGGCGCGTTCCCCATCGCCGATGATATCCCGCTTCCCCGTGATGGCCACCACCGCTCCCCACCTGCGAGCAGGGTTCTGCGCCACCGCCACCGGGTCCTCCACTCCCACAATGCTTTCCACGCCGGAGCGTGGGCAGGTACGATCCCTGCACACCCAGGGAATGCCGGCACTGCGCCCCAACCCGGCACGGCGAGGAAATCCAGCCAAGCTTAAAATCTATCGTCGGGAGGCATCTTGACACCGCCGGTGAGCCCGTATAGTTTTGTATAAGCGGGTGATGGAGCTCACCCTTAAATGCGCAGCGCGCTGATGGCTCCTACCAGATCCGACGAGGAGGTGGGAGCCTTTGCCATTCGATGATGAGGATCGGGGACCGACCCTTTTGAAATACAGCGGAAACGTAGTGAACCCCGACCGGGAGGAACCCACGCAAAGTCCTGATGACCCCTACCTGATCGCCTTGACAGAGGCGTTGTGGCACCCGGAACCGCAAACGCGGCAGGTTGTCGCCTGGATCCTGGGGCAAAAGAAGGCCGTCCAGGCGGTGTCGGCCCTGAAGATGGCCATCGCCCACTTCCGTGACAGCGATCCCTACTTCGTGGCGACCGCGGCCAGAGCACTCGGTGCCATCGGTGACCCGGAGGCTATCCCCCTTCTAGCCGAACTACTCGACGGCTCCTATCTAGCGGTCAGGCTGGCAGCCGTGCAGGCACTTGCAGACATCGGTAGCCCGCCCGCGCTGGAGGCGCTTTACCGTGCCCGAGCCGACCCCAGCCCCACGGTTCGCCAGGCCCTTGACCGCATCCCGGGCGTGCCCCCGCCCGACCGGACGGCCGGGGGACCCGGCTCAGACCCCGGGACGAACGGGCAGTGACAATTCCAATCGAGCGAGGTGGCAACGTTGCAAGCGACCTGGTTTTCGGCAGCAAGCTGGATGTGGCTCGCACTCCTGGCCGGAGTGCTCGCACGCCTCTCGGGTGTTTCGGTATCCCTGGTGGAAATCGGAGTCGGCGTCTTCGCCGGTAACTTCCTCGGCCTCACTCCCCCTCACTGGATGGATTTCCTGGCAGGGTTCGGCAGCATAATGCTCACCTTCCTGGCGGGCGCCGAGGTCGACCCCGCGGTATTGCGGAGCAAAGCTAAAGAGAGCATCTCCATAGGTGTGGCTTCCTTCCTGGCTCCCTTCCTGGGAGCGATGGCCTACGCTCGCTACGTGGCAGGCTGGGATGTACGAGCCGCCCAGATCGCTGGTATTGCGCTCTCCACCACCTCGGTGGCCGTGGTGTATGCCGTCATGGTAGAGACCGGACTGAACCGGACCGAGATCGGGAAGCTCATACTGGCCGCGTGCTTCGTGACCGACCTGGGCACGGTGCTGGCCCTGGGTGTATTGTTTGCCCACTCAGGCTGGGGATTGCTTGGTTTCGCAGTTGTTACGGCCATCTCACTGCTACTGGCCAGCCACCTCTTCCCCAGGGCATTCCGCTACTTCCGTGACCACATCGCCCAACTCGAGGGGAAGGTGGTAACAGCCACCCTGTTCACCCTCGGCGGGCTGGCGCTGGCGGCGGGCAGCGAGGCAGTACTGCCCGCCTACCTGCTGGGCCTGGCCATGGCAACCACCCTGTCTGATCGAGCCGACGTCCTGCACAGGCTGCGGAGCACGGCGTTCCTGCTCCTGACACCCTTCTACTTTATGAAGGCCGGCCTGTACGTGTCTCTGCCAGCCCTGGCTGCCAGCCTGGCCACGATCATGGTCTTCCTGGCCGTAAAGGTCAGCTGTAAGTTCGTCGGCGTCTGGCCCCTTATTTCGCTGTTCAGATTCGAACGCCGGGAGGGAACTTACACCACGTTGCTCATGTCCACGGGGTTGACCTTCGGGACAATATCCTCGCTGTACGGCCTGCAGCACGGCATCATCGACGAGTTGCAGTACACCGTGCTGGTTACCGTGGTCATGCTGAGCGCAGTGGTACCCACGCTCATAGCCCAAGCCTTCTTCCGCCCCCGGTCGCCCGAGCTTCCGCCCCTACCTGAGGAAACTGAAAACCAGATGGTGGCATGGGACACCCCCACGCAGGTGTAGCGGCCAGGGTAGAGGAAGCAAGGAACAGTGGACCCGGACCAGTTGGGGGCGGTGAGCGGCCCGATCCTGGTCTCAGCCCTCCTCCACTTCCGCAAGGGCTACCGCCCGGCCGGCGAACGCTAGCCAGGGGCGCCGACTAACCTGATAGACGTGGAGGTGTCCTTTATGGCGCAAGGGCACAAGGAGATCAAGGTGCGCGTATCAGGCGTGCTCGTTCGCGATGGCCGGATACTCACCATGCTTCACCGCAGGCAGGGCCGCCAGTACCACGTCCTCCCCGGAGGAGGACTGGAGCTGCAGGAGAGCATACCAGACTGCCTGAGAAGGGAGTTCAGGGAGGAGACCACGTTGCAGGTGAAGCCGGGGAGGCTACTGGCGGTGATCGAGACCATCCCGGCCCGGATAACGACGCACTGGCGAGATAACCGGCACGTCGTCGAGCTGGTCTACTGGATTGACGAGGCATCGGGCTACGCCCGCGAAGTGGCCGCGCTCAGCGTGCCTGCGTGGGTGGAAATCGCAGAACTCCTGTCCCTTCACCTGTACCCGCGGGTTAACGAGTGGCTGGCACGCGGGCTGAGCGAGGGTTTTGGCCCGGACCCGGCCCACTTTGTCTTTCCGGTTGAGCCGGTGGGCACGAAGGACCCGCTGAGCTTCTGGCCTGACGACCAGCAGATGTGACCGGCTGTCTTGGTCGGACTCGCGCAGGATGTGCGACACCCTCCCCCCAGGACAGCTACTTGCTGTTCTCCTGGCAGGCTCTCGTACCACTGCGCTACTTCCTCGATGACCTCCAGTTCCAGGTCAAATGCCACATTGGCCTCCATCCGCATCCTCCATCGCTTAATCACCGGGAACCGCGGTTCGGCCAACCACGTTCAAGCACCCCGGTGGCCCCGGCCAGCCAACTTCGTGCGGCCCGGGACCATTACACCACCCACCCTGTCAAGCAGACCCGAGAAGAGCTCTACGGCATCAAGGTATGCTGTCTGCTCGGGCCCCTTGGGTTCGTGGGCAAAGCGGTAGTCGGATTTACGGAAGTACTCGGCCAAGCTTGCCTCCAGGGCACTGAGCCTTCGCAAGAAGTCATTCAGGAGGAAGCTCGCCACAGGGGGCTCCGCCAGGAGGCAGACACGCACCAGATGGTCCCAGCAAAGCCCGTCAGACCGTGTGTAGTCGTCCCTACCTGCCTCTTGTTCCAGGAACTGGACGAGGTGTCTCGCGCCTAGCTCAGCCCGCCTCACCGACGCGACGCAGACAGGGCACGGTTCCTTGCGCTCGAGCACCCGCATCACCACTGCCTGCCAGCGGCGGGCCCTCCAGCGCACGGGCGAACCGGCCCCCGTGCTTACCGCCAGAGCCCTCCTGACCCTCTCCTTAGCCTCACGCACCAGCACGTCGTAGGTGGCAGCCAGCCTCTGGCCCGCCAGTTGTGCCATCCGCCACGCGTGCACGCGGCAGAAGCCGCCGCGGTTCAACACCTCGAGCGTGGCAGCAGAGTAGTAGTTCTCGAGGATGAACCAGGTGCAGTAGGTTTGTTCCGCCAAGTGCTCGAGTCTGCACAGGGCACATCCGGGCAGCCGCAGGGCCTCTCTTAACTCCGCTTCCACAAGGGACACTAGAACTCCGCTTCCACGATCGACGCCGCAGCGTTCAACTCCCGTATGGCGCGCAAGACGCATGGTCATTCACCGGACGAACAGGGGACCGAAGACCAGCGCGACGATGGACATCAGCTTGATAAGGATGTTCATGGAAGGGCCTGCCGTATCCTTGAACGGGTCGCCCACCGTGTCGCCCACCACCGCAGCCTTGTGGGCCGGCGAACCCTTGCCGCCCAGCGCCCCTCCCTCGATGTACTTCTTGGCGTTGTCCCACGCGGCCCCCGCGTTGGCCATGGTCACAGCCAGGAGGAACCCCGATGCCAGAGCTCCCGCAAGAAGTCCCGCCAGCGCCTCCGTACCCAGGACCACGCCTACGGCTATCGGACTGACCACCGCCAGGACGGCCGGTCCAACCATCTGGTGAATGGCCGCTCGTGTGCTTATGTCCACGCACCGAGCGTAATCGGCACGCACAGTCCCCTCCATCAGGCCCGGGACTTCGCGGAACTGATGCCTCACCTCTTCCACCATATGGAGCGCAGCCCTACCCACTGCGTCCAGAGCCATGGATCCAAACAGGAACGGTAAGACTGCACCCAGGAACAGCCCGATCAGGGTTGTATGCTTGCCGAGGTCGATCCCTGCCAGACCCACTGCCTTGCCGTATGCGGAGAAAAGGGCCAGGGCAGTCAAAGCAGCAGAGCCGATCGCGAACCCCTTGCCGATGGCCGCCGTGGTGTTGCCCAGAGCATCGAGCCGGTCGGTGATGCGACGCACTTCTTCCCCCAACCCGGACATCTCGGCGATGCCTCCCGCGTTGTCGGCAACCGGCCCGTAGGCGTCCACGGACATTACCATGCCAATGGTGGCCAGCATCCCCACACCGGCCAGGGCAATCCCGTACAGCCCTCCCAGGGCGAAAGAAACGTAAATCGCAGCCGCGACGAAGAGTACGGGCACGGCTGTGCTCCGCATCCCCAGAGCCAGCCCCGAGAGGAGATCGGTAGCGGCCCCGGTAGTGCACGAAGTCGCCAGGGCTCTGACGGGGGGGCCCGAGGTGTAATACTCGCTCACCAGGCCAATGGCGATCCCGGTGGCGAGCCCTGAGACGATAGCCCCCACAAGGCGCACGTCGCCGGTGAAGAAAGCGGTCAGCGCGCAGGCCGCCACTGCAAACAACCCGGCTGAAACGTAGGTGCCCCACCGCAGGGCGGACTGCGGATCGGAACTCCCCACCCAACGAACATACAGTACTCCCGCCACCGAAGCCAGGGTCCCTGCCGCGATCAGAGACAGCGGAAGCAACACGAACCCGCTTCCCAGACTCACTCCCAGGACCATGGCCGCAACAACCGACCCGACGTAGGACTCGAACAGGTCGGCTCCCATCCCGGCCACGTCCCCCACGTTGTCCCCCACGTTATCGGCTATCACCGCGGGGTTGCGCGGGTCATCTTCCGGGATGCCCGCTTCGAGCTTTCCCACCAGGTCCGCACCCACGTCCGCTGACTTGGTGTAGATGCCCCCTCCCACCCGCGCAAACAGGGCAAGGGAACTGGCCCCGAACGAAAACCCCGTCACTACTTGCGGCACGCGGAAGATGGCTAACACCACCGAAAGCCCCAACAGGCCCAACCCCGCGACGGCCAGGCCCATGACCGCACCCCCGGAAAAGGCCACGCGCAACGCCTGAGATTGACCACGCCTCGCTGCTTCTGCCGTGCGGGCATTCGCATGGGTGGCCGCGCTCATCCCGACCCAGCCAGCCAGGGCAGAACACAGCGCACCCAAAAGATAGGCCAAGCCAGTCTGCCAGGACATCACCGCCGCGAGGACGACCGTGACCGCGAGCACAAAGACAGTTACCGTCCCGTACTCACGCCTCAGGAACGCGGCTGCTCCTTCGTGGATGGCCTGAGAGATTTCCCGCATCTTCTCCGTACCGGTTGGTAGTCTCGATATGGTCCGCCACGTCATGGCAGCTATCCCTGTAGCCACTAACCCCACGCCGATGCACCATGCTTCCCAGCTCAATTTCCACCCTCCTTAACGCAAAAGGCTCCTGGCGCATTCGCCAGGAGCCATCAGTTGCCGCAGCAACGCAAGGCGGGCTCCATCGCCTATTCCGTTCATACGATTAATTTCTCCGGCAAGAGGTTCTTTCCCTTCCTGCACAGGACGCGGCGCTCAGGGGATCGGGTTCCAGCGGCAAACGCCTACTGGTGGCCGTTGCCCACGCCCAGCTCCCTCTCCCCGTCGGCAACAATATCCCGCTTGCCATTCGCGACGCCATGACTTCCTCCCCCCGAGCCGTCTTCGAGCGAGACGCCGTATTCGCTTACCCCCATTCGACCCGCGTCTTCAGTCACTACCAACCATGAGAGTGCCCCGGGAATGCTGCCCGGCGGCATCTTGATACCCGGGAGGAGGAAGTTGCCCGCCGGCCGGGGAACATGCGCAATCGGTGGTTTGCATGTACTTTACCACCCACGCCTTGGTGGGTGCTGCGCTGGGAGCCAGAATGGGGTCACCGGCAGCGGCGGTGGCCGCAGGGCTGCTCTCTCACGCGATCCTGGACGCGGTGCCGCACCACGATGCAGCCGGCCCCCGGGATGCTCTGGTGGACGTCGCCCTGGGTTTGGTAGGCCTGTTCTTGCTCCGCCGCCACATGGGGCCTCTGGCGTGGTGGGGTGCGCTGGCTGCCACCCTCCCCGACGTGGAGGTCGTGCTGCGCTACTACGGGGTCCTGCACCCGTCTCCCTGGGGGTTCCCGAGCCATAACTGGGCTTTCCTGCATCACCGCTCGCCCCCGCCCGGGGGCGTCCTTGTGCAGGCGCCCTTTTTGCTCCTGGCCTTGCTTTCCCTCGTGAGCCGGGCCCAACGGTGTTCACCAGGATGCCGTATTTGGCGCACTCGCACGCCAGGGCGCGGGTGAGGATCATGACCCCACCCGGCACATGCCGCAGCCGGGCCTGCATGCAGCGCCCAGGCCAGCGCTTCTGGATCCGCCCCCAGGGCACGAGATAGGCCAGCCAGAAGGTGCAGCGTGAGCTGACGTGGTGCAGCAAGAATCGGCACCCCCTGGTGAACGGACGATCTATTGCAAGGGAAAGCCCGATCGGATACAATGCTGGGCGGCCAACGCAGTTCGAGAGGATTTCTCGGGGGAGGATCGCTCGAAACGCGGTCCTCCCCTTCGTTCTGAGAGGGCCAATTTGAACGAGGAGGTCAAGAGATGACAACCCTGTACGTCGGCAACCTGAGCTGGGGAACCACGGAGCAGGACCTGCGGGAGGCGTTTGCCGCCTTCGGCGAGGTGCTGGGATGCCGGGTGGTAACCGACCGGGAAACCGGGCGCTCGCGGGGCTTCGGCTTCGTCGAGGTCAACAGCGAGGACGCCTCGCGCTTCATCGACGCGCTCAATGGCGCCGAACTCGACGGCAGAGCCATCGTGGTCAATGAAGCCCGGCCGCGGCGAGAACACGATACCGGCGGCCACAGGCGCAGATACTGAGCCGCACGGAACGGCACCCGACCCTGACCCGAAAGCGAACCATAGACCCTGGTCAGAAGTGCGTCCATCCGCGTGCGCTGAGAGGGACTTCCCCGCCGCCGGAGAGCACCAGCCTGCAACCTGCGCCGGCTTCCGTGATTTCGCCTATCACGGAAACGGGGGTGCCAGTCGCTCCCAGTACCGCCGCACGAATCACCTCGACCCCATGGGGCGGCACGCAAAACAGTAACTCGTAGTCCTCGCCGCCGCCCAGGGCCCAATCCAGGGGATCTAGCCCAACCGCTTGTGCCAAGCGGCGGGTGGGGGCATCGATGGGGATCGTGTCAGCCCAAAGGCGAGCCCCCACGCCGCTGGCATCGCAGATGTGCCTTAGGTCGGCGGCCAGCCCGTCGCTCACGTCGATCATGGCTGTGGCCTGCCCGGTTGCGGCGATGGCATGCGCTTCGTGCAGGCGCGGCGTGGGAGTCTGATGGGCAGCCAGGACGCTATCCCTGTCCCGCTCGTCCACTCCCAGCGACGGATCCAAGAGCAGTGCGAGGCCGGCCGCAGACGCTCCCAGCCGGCCGGTGACCATGATGCGGTCACCGGGGCGCGCACCGTTTCGGCGCAAGAGCCGGGTGGGGGTCACCTCGCCCAGCAGGGTCAGATCGACCATCAGGCAGGCGGACCTGCTCATGTTGCCACCGATGACGTCCGCCCCGAAACGGGTCGCTTCGTCGCATATACCGTCGTAGAGGGCTTCCAGGAAGAAAACGGGGGTGTCAGCCGGGAGTGCGAGCGAGACGAGAAAGTGGGTGGGCCTCCCCGCCACTGCCGCGACGTCGCTCAGGTTGATGGCAGCCACCTTGCGGCCCAGGCGATAGGGATCGCACCTGTCCGGCAGGAAGTGGACGCCGGCCACCTGCACATCACACGTGGCCAGCAGGTAGCGATCGGGCGCGACCGCGATCACGGCCACGTCGTCTCCGATTCCCACCACCACGTCGGGGTTGGGAGGCCTCAGGCGACGTGCCAGCCGCTCGATGAGGGGAAACTCGCCCAGGTCGGCAACTCGCAGGATGGGGCCCGAGTCCCGGGATGGCACGATCTCCGCGATGTCCGGCGACTTGTGGGATTGGTCTGGCCGACCCCTACCCCGCGACCTACGGGACGGCATGGTCCGACCCCTGCCCGGCGAGTACCACCACACGGGCGCCGTTCTCCAGTTGCTCGGGTGTCATGTTGTACAGTGCGTCGAACAGGGCCGCCTTGAAGGAAGCGGGACCACGCGCGTGCGGGGCGGCCATCTCGGCAGCGAGCCCGAAGCAGGCCAGCCCGGCGGCCGAGGCAATCAGGTGGTCGGGCTCTACCGCGGCAAATGCTGCCACCATGGTGGTCGACATACATCCGGTACCTGTGAGCGTGGTCAGCCACTGGTGCCCGTTGTCAACGCCCAGCACGCGCTCGCCATCTGCCACGATGTCACGCTTGCCGGTAATGGCCACGACTGCACCCCACCGACGCCCCGAATTCTGCGCCACCGCGATCGGGTCCCGGACGCCTTCCACGCTCTCCACGCCCCTTACTACCCCCCCCGCACCGGACAGGCTACCGACTTCACCGGAGTTGCCCCGCACGATAGACACACGGATCTCGCTCAACAGGCGCAGATTCGTCTCCGTGCGGTAGGGGGTCGCCCCGGCCCCCACGGGGTCGAGCACGACGGGGATGCCGCGTTCGTTGGCCCGCCGGCCGGCCAGCACCATGGCTTCCACCCAGTCAGGCTCCAGCGTGCCGGGATTCAACACCAGCGCGCCCGCCAGCGCAACCATGTCCGCCACCTCTTCCCTGGCGTGAGCCATGACGGGCAGTGCCCCCACGTGCAGGGTGACGTTGGCCGTGTCGTTCATCACCACCAGGTTGGTGATATGGTGGACGAGGGGCTTTCGCGAACGAATGCGCTCCAGTGCCTCGGCAAATCGTCTCCGGAGATCCTGCTCCTTCATCTCTTCGACTCCTTTCCTGCGCTCACGATGGCGCGCAACTCGCGCGCGGCCGCAGTGACATCCGGGGCGGCCATGATGGCCGAAACCACGGCTATACCCGCCACCCCGCAGGCCATTACGCCGGAGGCATTGTCCGCATTTATCCCCCCGATGGCCACCACGGGGATGCTGACCGACGCCACCAGCCTGCGCAACCCGTCCAGCCCGAGAGGCGGCCCGGTATCGGTCTTGGTCGGGGTAGCGAACACCGCGTTACAACCCAGGTAGTCAGCCCCGTCGGCCTGGGCCTGACGGGCCTGGGCCTCGTTGGCCGCCGTCACCCCCAGGATCTTATCGGGCCCGAGCAACCGGCGGGCCAGCGCAGCGGGCATGTCGTCCTGACCGACATGGACGCCATCGGCATCCGCCGCCAGAGCAACATCAAGCCGGTCGTTGACGATGAAGATGACGCCCGCCTCCCGGGTGATGGCCCGCAGGGCCTGCGCCAGTGCGACGTAGTCGCGGGTGGTGACGTCTTTCTCCCGTAGTTGGATGGCGGTGACACCACCGGCGATGGCGGCCCGGACGACCTCCTCAAGGGGCCGTCCCCGGGCCAGCTGACGATCGGTGACCAGGTACAGCGAGAGATCGAAGTGCTTGCGATTCATCGGGACTCATCCTTTCGGCGGTGCGGGGACAACCGGCGGTGCCGGGAAGCCTGGCGGTCAGGGACCATCCTGCTCAGTGCCAGATGGGCGACGGCGGAAACCAGGAAAGAGGGTAGGGAAGCACCCACGCCGGGCAGGTACGTTACCAGCAGGCGATAGGCGGCAAATCCTAGCGCCCACGCCGCCAGGGCCCGGGCGTTGACGCCCTGCCCGTACCAGTATGCACCGCCGGGGCGATACATCTCGGCCGTCTCGTAGCCCCGGCGCAACGCGAAATAGTCGGCTGCGAGCACACCAAACAGGGGGACGAAAAGGGATCCGATCAGGAACAGGAATCCTTCGTACGCTGCGGTGGGAACGCCGGTGGAGATCCACCACGCCACCAGGAAACACGTGCCACCGGTGAGCACCGCGAGCACCCACTGAGGCGTGCGGCTGAGTACGTTTTGAGCGGAAACCGCCGTCGAGTAAATGTTCGCGAAGGCGTTGTCCGTCTCATCCACCAGGATGAGCACCAGGGCCAGCCAGCCTCCTGCCAGGCTGAGGATGGCCGGGATGAGTTCCTGGGTCCCCAGGGCAAGCACGAACAGTGCACCCAGGGCGTAGAACCACACGTTGGCCACAAAGTAACCCAGGTACGTGCCCCAGAAGGCTTGTCGATCATCCCGGGCGAACCGGTTGTAATCGGCCACAAGTGGCATCCACGACACGGGCATGGCCACGACCAGGTCCACGGCAGCCCAAAACGTCAGGCCCCCCGTGCCGGGGCGTGCGAACAGGGCACCCATGTCGTGGTGGGTGAACAGGTAGACGGTAAGGTAGATGGTGCTGAGATACACCAGCCATACCGCGAATTTCTCTATCCACTGGCGGACCACTGCCAGCGGCCCGCTCACCGCCAGCGCGGTACAGATGGCGGTGAAAAACAGGGCCCAGGCCATGAAGCTGGAGGCGCCGAACACCTGGCGGGCGATGCCGTGTGCGGCCTGGGCCATGATGAAGATCTCGAAGGCACCCCATCCCACCAGCTGGAGCACGTTCAGGAGCGTGGGCAGGTACGAGCCCCGCATGCCCAGGGCCGGCCGGAACAGTACCATCGTGGGGACACCGGTCCGGCTGCCCATGAATCCGACCAGCGCCAGCAGGGCATTACCGATCAGGGTACCGATGATGATGGCGAGCAGCGCCTGCACCAGGCCCAGGGCAGGGACGAGCAGGGTACCGGCCAGCAAGACCAGAAGCCCCACCCCCAGGCTGGACCAGAGCGCAAAGTAATCCAGGAACCCCAGCACCCGGTGGGTGCCCGGGACGGGTTCGATGCCCCATTGCGGCGGCGCCTGGATACGCGGCAGGCCGGTCGACCCCGGCCTTTTTCGCAACTCCATCGATTCGCCTCCCCCCGAAACCCGTCTTCGCCGCCGGACGGCGCGGAGCGCCCTGTTACTAACGTAAGAGCCACCCGACCGGGGTGGCCCTGTGATGCGCTGTAGGTCTCGTTCCCTACGCTGGCATTACCCAGGTCAGGTTCCACGGGTCGAGGGCATCACCAGCCCTCCTCTCAGCCCGGTTAAACCGAGCTCCCCGAGACGCCTATTCGCTTACCCACATTCTATTGCATCCGCCTCTCCTGTCAATACCACCAGAACGTCAAGCCCAGCCGGTCCAGGGTGGCGGGAAGGGGGCGTCCGGTTTCGGGGTCCCAGCCCCGCATGGCATAGTACGTGCGCACCGCCTCGCGGAAAGCAGAACCATCGATGCCGGGATGCCCGCCTGCCGCACCCTCGACGAACCTGGCGGGCAACCGGTCGTCGGCCGCGCCCATGCCTTCCCGGTAGTTGAACAGGCGCGCCATCACGTTGGCCCTCTCGCCCGCCTGCATGAGTTCGTACAGGCTGGTCTCCCAGCCCGTGGCATAGCGCACCGAATCCACCACCATGCCCACGGGCAGCAGGCTGCGCGGCGCCACACAGAAGAAGCAGATCCCCAGCGCCTTGAGGGTGTCCCACCAGATTTCCAGAGTGGCGAAATGCCGCACCTTGGCCGGACCCAGGTCGCGGGCATCCACCGGGTCAAGCAGGCCGAAAGGAGCTATCCGCTCGAGGGGATAGGCGCCCCGCTTGAGGAACATGGTGTCGTGAGCGGCGACCATGTGATCCGCCCCGTGGGCGGCCAGGGCGTACCCGAGACCCACGCTCACCTTCCCCCGGGGATCGTGCATGGCCGCCTCCAGCCCTTTGACTTGCACGGCCAGGGAGGGCGCCGGCCCGCCTATCTTCTCGGCCAGTCTCTTTGCCCCCTCCGCCAGGTCCGCCCCGAACCCTTCCCGCCGGGCGATGAGCCCCACCAGGTCCCGGACCGGCACCCGACCGAAGCGCAGCTCCAGGCCCCCCGTGTCGTCCCGGGTAAGCAACCCCCTTTCGAAACACTCGGTGACGAAGGCCAGGGTTACTCCCGTCGAAATGGTGTCCAAGCCCAGATCATTGCACAAGCGGTTCACTTCCAGGATGGACGCCAGGTCGCTGCTGCCCAGGTTGGAACCGAAGGCGGCAATGGTCTCGTACTCGGGCCCTCCTACCTCGATCCCGTCCAGCCGCACGGTGCGCTTGCACCGCACCGGACAGGCGTAGCATCCCCACCTGTCCACCACAAACTGCTTCTCATACGTCTCCCCGGCCAGGGACTCCCATCCTTCGAAACTGCCTCCGGAGAAGTTGCGGGTGGGCAACATGCCCGTGGCGTTGAGGCCACCCAGCAGGCCACCCGTGCCCAGGTCGTGCAGGGCCCGGGTGAGGGGGTTGTCCCGGTAATTGTCCCGGAACCAGCGGACGATGCCCAGCACAGCCTCGCGGTCTGCCAATTCCGGCTTCCCCGTGCCCCGCACGGCCACGGCCTTGAGGCGCTTGGACCCCATCACCGCCCCCAGCCCGCAGCGACCGGCGGCATTGCGCCCCTCATGCATGACACAGGCGAAGCGCACCAGGTGCTCTCCGGCGGGGCCGATGGTGGCCACCCGCACCCGCGGGTCTCTCAACTCCTCCCGGATGGCCTTCTCGGCTTCGAAGGTGCCCAGGCCCCACAGGTGCGAGGCGTCGTGGATCTCGGCCTCCCCATCCCGGATGAGGAGATACACGGGTGCTTCCGCAGCCCCGGTCACCACCACGGCCTCGAAGCCGGCGAACTTCAGCTCGGGAGCCAGGTAACCTCCTGCCTCCGCCTCCCCGTATCCCCCCGTGAGCGGCGACTTGGCCGCCACAGTAAACCGCGAGTAACCCGGAATGGGCAGGCCACTCACCACGCTCCCGGCCAGCACCAGGACGTTTTCCGGACCCAGGGGATCGGCTCCGGGGGGCACGTCTGCCAGCAGGTAGTGGCCGGCGAACCCCTTGCCACCCAGGTACATGCGGTAGAACTTCTCCCCGGGTTCTTCCACTGCTACCTTCTTTTCCGTGAGATCCACCCGCAATATTCTGCCCGGATACCCTGCAGGCACGATGAGCACCCCCCGGTTTCGTCTTACCCGGTGATTCGTCAACCACGTGGCCTTCCCCCTGCCGGGGGGTGACCGCGTTCGATACCGGGCCGTCCCGGCGTGAGCACCTGGCGTTGATCGGCGCCTAAAGCGAGAGCACCCGCCCCGGGGAAAGCAGCTTCTCGGCGATCTCGTACATGTTGGTCACCCGCCCCACGGCCAGCCTCTCCTTCAACTGGAAGTACTCCAGGCAGGTGCCACAGGACAGGATCTCCGTGCCTTTGTCCTGGAGTTGCGTGAGTTCCTCCAGCACAGGGCTGCCCTCCGTGGTGAGGTACACCCCGGAGTTGACGAAAATGAGGGTGTCCGGCGGAGAAGGAAGCTGGGTCAGCGTGTACAGGAAACTCCGCATGAGCACGCCGCCCAGTTCGTCCGACCCCCGCCCCAGCCGGTCCGTCCCCACCAGGATTACCTGGCCGTCGGCCACCTCCGCGTGTGGGCCCGCCTCGGTTGTGCGGGCTGCCTGCTCGCGTGGGCCAACTACCGCGGGCTCTCCGCCGCCCCCTCCCGGCCGGGCAGCCCGGAGCGGGGGACCGCCGGCGGGCGGCACCGCGTCGTCCCCCGGAGGCTCGTCAGGGGCGCGGGTAATGGTGAGGCGCCAGGTACCTGCTTCCTGTACCACGTCTACGTGGTAACCCTGGCTGCGGGCAAACCGAGCCACATTCTCACGGGCGGCCTCGTTATCGACGATGCACACCACCGGGCCCTCGCCTTCCATAAGGGCCCTGCGCGTGTTGATGACGGGCTGGGGGCAGGGTAACCCCCGGTTATCCACCACTCTCTTCATCCCGGGTAGCCTCCCTTACCACAAACACCGCAATCACCCCGGGGGCTGTAATTCCAGGGCCCAGGGTTTGCGGTCAACCGCCTCGCCAATCACCGTGGCGTCCACCCCCCGCTCCCGCAAGCGGTCAAGAGCGCGCTCCACCTCGGCGACGGGCAGGGCCACGAGCAGCCCGCCCGAGGTCTGGGGGTCGCACAGCAGCAAGACGTCTGTGTCGTCCACGCCTTCTGCCCGCAGACGCGGCCGGATCCATTCCCGGTTCCTGTAGGCACCCCCGGCGAACATCCCCATGGCTCCCAGTTCCCGGGCGCCTTCCAGGAGCGGAATGGCACCAACCCGGAACACCAGGGTCACCCCGCTCGCCTCTGCCATCCCGGCAGCATGACCCAGGAGGCCAAAGCCGGTCACATCGGTGCAGGCACTGACCTTTACGCCCCGGAGGGCATCGCAGGCTCGGGCATTGAGGGTCCTCATGGTCTCAATGGCCCGCGACACCACCTCCGGAGGTGCCATCTCCGCTTTGGCGGCCGTGTTGATGACACCGGTGCCCAGGGGCTTGGTGAGCACGAGGATGTCTCCCGGGCTCGCGGTGGAGTTGCGCCACAACTCGCCCGGATGAACCAGGCCGACCACCGCCAGCCCGTACTTGGGCTCGTCATCCTGGAGGGTGTGCCCACCGGCAAGGATGGCACCGGCCTCGGCCACCTTGTCCGCACCCCCCTTGAGGATGTCGGCCAACACCTCCACCGGCAGGCAAGAGGGAAACCCCACCAGGTTGAGGCAAACCAGGGGCCGGCCGCCCATGGCGTAGACGTCGGACAGGGCATTGGCGGCCGCGATCTGCCCGAAAGTGTATGGGTCATCCACCACGGGCGTGAAGAAGTCCACAGTGGCGACGAGAGCCCTTTCCTCGTCCAGAAGGTAGACGGCAGCATCGTCACCCGTGTGTGGCCCCACCAGCAGGCGGGCATCTTCCGGTAGCGACAAGTGTCGCAGCACGTGCGACAGGGTCTCGGGACCCACCTTGGCCGCTCAACCTGCTGCCTTGGTCATCTGCGTTAACCGGAACAAGCCGTCCACCCCCTTCCTCCCGGCCTCTCTCGCCGCAGGCGAGCGGCGACGCGGGCCACCGCGCTCACGACGTAGTCCACCTCTTCCAGGGTGTTAGAGTACCCGAGGCTGATGCGCACCGTCCCTGCCGGATAAGTACCTGCGGTACGGTGGGCCCAGGGAGCGCAGTGCAGCCCGGTCCTCACCATCACCCCGAAATCGGAGTCCAGGAGTTCCCCCACCCGGGCGGGGTCGGCCCCTGCCACGGTGAAGGAAACCAGGGCGACCCGGGCCTGGGCGTCCGGCGGACCGTGCACCCTCACCCCCGGGATGTCCCGCAGCCCGTCGAGCAGCCGCGACGCCAGTCCCAGTTCGTGCTGGCGCACCGCATCCGTACCCACATCCGCCAGGTAGCGCACGGCGGCGCCCAGCCCGGCCAGACCCACCCCGTTCAGGGTACCGCTCTCGTAAACATCAGGCAAGAGGTCGGGTTGTTCTTCCAGATGGGATAAGCTCCCCGTCCCTCCCCGCACCAGGGGTCGCGGGCTGATGCCCTCACGTATGTAAAGGCCCCCCGTCCCCTGCGGCCCCAGCAGAGCCTTGTGCCCGGTGAAGGCGACGAGGTCGAGATCCATCCCGGTCACGTCCAGGGGCAGGCAGCCGGCGGTCTGGGCGGCGTCCACCAGGACGAGGGCCCCCTCCTCGTGGGCGAGCCGGGCCGCCGCGGCCACGGGCAGGATCGTCCCCGTTACGTTGGAAGCGTGGGTAAGCACTACCAGCCGCGTGCGGCGACCGAGGGCCCGCCGCAGATCATCGAGGTCAAGGTGACCCTCGGGACTGCACCTTACGCGGGTGACGTCTACCCCCCGTGCCCTCAGGTCATAAAGAGGCCGGGCCACCGCATTGTGTTCCACGGTGGATGTGACCACGTGATCCCCCGGCTCGAGTAGCCCGTATAGAGCCAGATTAATGCCCCAGGTGGCATTGGGGCCAAATACGATCCGGGCCTCGTGGCTACACCCCAGGAACCGCGCCACGGCCTGCCTGGTGGCAAACACGGCCCGGGCTGCGGCCACGGCCAGCCGGTGGGCCGACCGGCCCGGGTTGGCTCCCGCCTGCTCCAGGTAATCCACCATGGCCCGCGCCACCGGGGGCGGCTTGGGCCAGGAGGTGGCGGCATGGTCCGCATACACTATCCGGCCGTCGAGGCTTCCCCGGCAGGCCCGCAGCCCCGCCCCCATCAGCATTCCCCTCCGGAGCACCCCGGCGTGTTAGCCGGCGGTTCCACGGGAAACACCCCCGCCACCTGCACCTCGCCGCGGGTCGCCAGATCCAGTGCCCGTTCCCGGTACTCGTCCTCAAGGGCGATCGCCACGCCACAGGCCTCCGAAATCCAGCGGGGAGTGGGGATCAGGCTGTGGGGGATGCGCTCGTCGCTCAGGATGGCATCGAGCTTAATGGCATTGTGGGGGTTGGGGAAGACGATGCAGATTCGCATCCCTCAGGCAGGCTGGTGGGCACGGATCCAGGATATGGCCCGGTCCAGCCGGGCCACGGTTTCCTCCCGGCCGAGCAGGGCCATGATGTCGAAGAGGCCGGGCCCCACCGTGCGACCGGTGAGGGCCAGGCGGGTGGGATGGATTACCTGCGCGGCAGCGACCCCGCGCTCCTCGGCCAGCGACCGGTAACAGTGCTCTATGGCGGCGGCGTCCCACCCGGGCACGGCACGCACCCGTTCCCGAGCTGCCTCCAGGAGGTCGGCCACTCCCGGGCGACTGAAATGCTTGGCCACTCCCTTTTCGTCATAGGCGAAGTCGTCCCTGAAGAAATAACGGGTTGCCTCGGGGACCTCGGCCAGGGTGCGCACCCGCTCGCGCATGGC
This sequence comes from Bacillota bacterium, assembly GCA_040757085.1. Taxonomy (NCBI): domain Bacteria; kingdom Bacillati; phylum Bacillota; species Bacillota bacterium. Next base: position 18,498 of record JBFLXJ010000025.1, read on the forward strand.
CAGCATGATCCCTTCCAGCCACCGGCGCACCTCGGGCTCCGGGTCCCGGTCGGGAAGCAGCCCGGCCTGCCGCCAGAAGGGCAGCGCCCATTCCACCAGTTGAGCGGGGGGAGCCATACGCAGGTACTGGGCGTTCATCCAGGTTAGCTTCTCGTTGTCGTAGATGGCGGCACTCTTGGACACTCGCTCCAGGCTGAACTGGCGGATCATTTCTTCCCGCGAGACGATCTCTTCACCGCCCTCGGGGGACCACCCCAGGGTAGCCAGGTAGTTTACCAGCGCGTCCGGCAGATACCCCCGCTCGCGGTATTCGTGTACAGAAGTGGCACCGTGCCGCTTGCTAAGCTTGCTGCGGTCGGGAGCCAGGATCATGGGCAGGTGTGCGAACTCGGGGATGGGGTACCCCAGCGCCTGGTACAGAATGACCTGCTTGGGAGTGTTGGAAAGATGCTCCTCTCCCCGGATGACGTGGGTGATGTGCATGGTGGCGTCGTCCACCACGCAGGCGAAGTTGTACGTGGGCATGCCGTCCGATTTCACCAGTACCCAGTCATCCAGGACGGCATGCTCGAAAGCCACTTCGCCCCGGATGAGGTCCCTGACCACCGTCACCCCTTCCAAGGGCATCTTCAGCCGCAGCACAGGCCGGCGGCCCTCCCGGGCGAGGGCATCCTGCTGGGCCGGAGAGAGGTCCCGGCAGCGGCGGTCGTACCGGGGCGGCAACCCCCGGGCGAGGGCCTCTTCCCGGCGAGCCGCCAGCTCCTCGGGCGTGCAGTAGCACCGGTAGGCATGGCCGCTTTGCAACAGGCGGGCGGCGTGAGCCGCGTACAGCTCCAGACGCTGGGACTGGAAGTAGGGACCGTACGGACCTCCCACTTCCGGCCCCTCGTCCCAGTCGATGCCCAGCCAGCGGAACGCCTCCAGCATGGGGCGAACCAGTTCCTCCCGCGACCTCTTGAGGTCAGTGTCCTCCATGCGCAGGATAAACCGTCCCCCGTGGTGGCGCGCAAACAGCCAGTTGAACAGGGCAGTACGTGCTCCCCCGATATGCAGTTCTCCCGTCGGGCTGGGAGCAAAGCGCACCCTTACCAGCCGCAACACCTCCCACCGCAAATTTCCCGGGAGCCAGGGGGCAGGACAGGCCCGGCACTAGCGCCTCGACCCGGCGGCCCCCCGGCAGCCTAACCCGGCACGATCCGTCAAGGCTAGATTTCTCCGCAGCGCTTGAGAAGTTCCTCCCACTTGCGGTCCACGTAGGCCTGGATCTCGTCGATGATGTGGCGGTTTTCGGGCCGGAAGAGGTGGCGGAAGCGACCCTGCATCTTCAGCCACTCCTCCACCGGCTTCTTCTCGCGGGGCTTGTAGGTGAGGCGCCATTTGCCGTGGTCCACTTCGTACAGCGGCCAGTAGCAGGTTTCCACCGCCACCCTGGTAACCTCGACGGTGAGCGAACCGTCGTGGCGCCAGCCCCGCGGGCAGGGGGCGATGGCGTTGACAAAGGCCGGACCTTCGGCATCGAAGGCCTTCTTCATTTTGGTGACCAGGTCGTTCCAGTGGCTGGGGGAAACCTGGGCCACGTAGGGGATGTCGTGAGCGGCCATGATGGCGGTGAGATCCTTCCGGTGCTGGCGCTTGCCCGGGATCACCTCTCCCGCCGGAGTGGTGGTGGTCTCCGCTCCCAGGGGCGTGGCGCTGGAGCGCTGGATGCCGGTGTTCATGTAGGCCTCGTTGTCGTAGCAGATATACACGAACCGGTGGCCCCTCTCGGCCGCCCCCGACAGGGACTGGAAGCCGATGTCGAAGGTGCCCCCGTCACCACCGAAGGCGACGAAGCGAAACTCGCCCGGGATCTTGTCCTGCCGCTTGAGCGAGCGGTAGGCAGCCTCCACCCCCGAGATGGTGGCAGCGGCGTTTTCGAAGGCACTGTGGATCCACGAGCACCGCCACGCGGTGTACGGGTAGATGGCGCTGGCCACCTCCAGGCAACCGGTGGCATTGGCAGCCACCAGGGGCACGTCCAGGGCCTTGAGGGCCTGGCGCACCACTATGGGTGCCCCGCACCCGGCGCACAGGCGATGTCCTCCGGTGAGGATCTCGGGTTGACGGGAAAGTTCCTTAAGGCTGGGCATGATGTTTCACTCCCTGACGCCGAGGTAAGTCACCAGCCGGGTAACCCGGCCTTCGTCTTTGATGTGCATGAGGTCGCCGAATACTCCCTCGATGTCCTCCAGGGCGACATCCCGGCCGCCCAGCCCGTAAATGTAGTCCACCACCACGGGCCGGCTGGGACGATCGTACAGGGCGGACCTCACTTCGGCAAAAAGCGGGCCGCCCAGGGTGGAAAGCCCGTCGGCCCGGTCCATGACCCCCACCACCCTGGCCGCGGCCAGGGCCTCCCCTATTTCCCGCCAGGGCCAGGGCCGGAAAACGCGCACCTTCAGGACCCCAGCCTTAATTCCCCGACCGCGCAGGGCGTCGGCCACCGCCTTGGCACTCCCCGCGGCGGAACCGATGGCCACCACGGCCACCTCGGCATCCTCCAGCCGGTGGGCCTCAAAGAACCCGTATTCCCGCCCGCTCAGGCGGCCGTATTCCTTCCCCACCTCCAGGATCACGGCAGGAGCGTGCTCCATGGCATCCGCCACCTGGCGCCGGGCCTCGAAGTAGTAGTCCTGCAGGGCCAGCGCCCCGTAGGTAACAGGGTGATCGGGGTCAAGCAGAGGGTAGCCAGGCACGTACTCGCCCACGAACTCCGCCACCGCCTCGTCGGGGAGAACCTGCAAGTTCATGAGGGAATGGCTGATAACGAAACCGTCCTGGCACACCATGACCGGCAGGCGGACATCGGGGTGCTCTGCTATGCGCACAGCCTGGATGGTGTTGTCATATGCCTCCTGGGCGTTCTCGCTGTACAGCTGTATCCATCCCGAGTCGCGGGCACCCATGGAGTCTGAGTGGTCGCAGTGGATATTGATGGGGGTAGAAAGGGCCCGGTTCACCACCGGCATCACGATGGGGAGCCGGAATCCGGCCGCGATGTACAGGACTTCCCACATGAGGGCCAGTCCCTGCGAGGAGGTGGCGGTCATCGTGCGCGCACCCGCCGCGGCGGAACCCACGCAGGCGGACAGTGCCGAGTGCTCGCTTTCCACGGTGACGAATTCAGTCTTTACCTTACCGTCGGCCACAAAGGTAGAAAAGTACTGCACAATATCGGTCTGGGGAGTGATGGGATAGGCGGCCACCACGTCGGGGTTGATCTGCTTCATAGCCATGGCCACCGCCTCGTTCCCGGTCAGGGCCACCTTCTGCTGGGTCACCATCTGTACCGCCATGTCACTTCACCTCGGTGACTTCCTCTTCAGGAACCATCTTGATGGCCTTCACCCTGGGGGGGCACTCGTGGGCACATATCCCGCATCCCTTGCAGTGTTCGAAATCGAACCCGGTGATCTTGCCGTCCTTCACGATGATGGCCCCGTCCGGGCAGAACACCCAGCACAGCAGGCAATGAATGCACTTCTCCCGGGACCATTCCGGACGCAGGGAACGCCAGTCTCCCGTCTGGTACCGGGTGGCGTTTCCCGCCTCGGTGATCACCGCCCCCGTGGGCATTTCCCTCCACCCCAGCGGCTTGTCTGTCATTCCCCCCTGACCTCCTCGTAACCCCGCTGGATAGCCTTGACGTTAGCCTGTACTACTTCCGGTCGGTTGCGGAACTTGTGGTGCAACTGCTCTTCGGTGACCTGCAAGAACTGCTCATAATCGATGAGTCCCGACACCCGCATTAAAGCCCCCATCATGGGCGTGTTGGGGATGTCCCTCCCCAGGGTGTCCAGGGAAATCCGGCTGGCGTCCACGGTGTAGACCTTCCCCCGGCCGGGGGCCAGCTTCAGCCGCGCCCGCATTTCGGCCGCCTCCCGGGCCGTATTTATGAGGACGATGCCGTCGTCAGGCAGGCCTGCCGTCACGTCGCTCTTTCCCACCAGGGTGGGGTCAAGGACGATGACCACCCGGGGGGACTTCACACCAGAATACACGTAGATGGGCTCGTCCCCGATGCGGTTAAACGCCAGCATGGGTGCGCCCATCCGCTCCGGACCATACTCGGGGAAACCCTGCACGTACTTGCCCGCCGCCGCTGCCGCCTCTGCCAGGAGCACTGCTGCCGTCTTGGCACCCTGTCCACCCCGTGCGTGCCACCTGATCTCCGTGGTGGGCACCGGCCTCACCCCTTTTCCTCTGACGGAATTATCTCCATTTTCCCTAAGAACGTTAAGACCGGGCGACATGCGGCCCGGTCCCCCAGGACCCACCAATCTTTATCGTACCCCTTGTCTTCCATCCCGTCAAGGAAAATCGGTGCCGCTCGTGCCGCTCGGTGGCGTGGAGCCCATCACGGAGGGCCGACAGCCCGGCTCCTATCCCTGCAGCACCCGGTAAGGCTCAAGTCAGCGGACGCAGAATTGCAGAGCGGCCACCATGAGGAAACCGGGAATGCCCAGGTACCCCACCGCCAGTGCGGTTACCGGGTTCAGGGGCAGGTGGAGCCCGAACAACGCCCCCGCCAGGTTCACGGCCCAGAGCGCCAAACCCCCCAGCACCGCCCTGTATGCCGCCACCCCCACCCAGCGCAGGGGACGGTAAAACAATCTGACCACCACGTAAAGCAAGAGCAAACCGAACCCGTAGGCAGCAAGAAGCTGGGGGTCCATGTTCCAACCCTCCTGCCCTACGGTATGCCCGGCTGGCCAGACCCAGAACTAGCCCGCCATCCTGCCCTGCCGCGCCAACTTCAACAGGTACGAGTACCGCTTCTGAGCCGCCTCCAGCAGGTAGCAGGCATGATCCACCAGGTCGGGATCGGAAACGTTTTCGAAATATGCCCTGGCCGCCTCTAGCTCTCGCTGGGCCTTCCTGACCAAATCTTGCACCCCGGGATCACCCTCAGAAGCTCCCTCCACCCCACCGTCCCGCATCCTGGTCTGCCACCAGTACCGCAGCCTATCCCACGGTTGTCGCACGTCGGCAATCTTCCTCCCGAAGGCTGCGCCGCCCCCTACTCTATATGCCGGCCGCCTTCCGGAGGATATTATTGACCCGGGAATATTCTTCCATGCATTCCCGCCAGAGCACGGCAGTCTCGGGGTGCCCCGGCGCCGATACCGGACCTCTTACACTTCTCGCCGCCCCTCCAGGGCCCGGGCCAGCGTGAGCTCGTCTGCGTACTCCAGGTCGGTGCCCACCGGCAACCCGTGGGCCAGCCGGGACACCTTCACCCCCAGGGGCTTCAGCAGCTTGACCAGGTAAAGGGCGGTGGCCTCTCCTTCCACGTCGGGGTTGGTGGCCAGGATAACCTCGCGCACCCCGCTCCCCAGTCGGTTCAGCAGTTCGCCGATGTGCAGGTCGTCGGGCCCCACGCCGTCCAGGGGAGAAATGGCCCCCTGCAGGACGTGATACAGCCCCCGATACTGGCGAGTGCGCTCCATGGCGGCCACGTCACGGGGATCTTCCACCACGCAGATGACCCCCCGGTCCCGGTCAGGGGACGTGCAGATGGGACAGGGGTCCACGTCCGTGAGGTTGCAGCATACCGAACACAGGACCACCCGGTCGCGTGCTTCCCGCATGGCATCCGCCAGTTGGTAGACTTCTTCCCGCGGCCGCCGCAAGAGGTAAAACGCCAGCCGCTGGGCGGTCTTGGGGCCAATCCCGGGGAGGCGGTTCAGTTCCTCGATCAGCCGTGCGATGGGAGGAACGAAGCTCATCTCAGAAGATCCCCGGGAGGGACAGGCCCCCCGTCACCTTCGCCATCTCCTGCTGGGCCATTTCCTGAGCCCGCCGCAGCCCCTCGTTCACGGCGGCCATGACCAGGTCGGCCAGGAGTTCGGGATCGTCGGGATCGATGGCCTCGGGGCTGATCTCCAGGGCCTTGACCTCCAGCCTGCCGCTCACCACGGCCCGCACGGCACCTCCTCCAGAGGTGGCCTCGACGGTCTTTTCCGCCAGCTCCTCTTGCACGCGGACCAGTTCCGCCTGCATCTTCTGCACCTGCTTCATCATCTTGGCCATATTGCTCGGTCCAAAGCTCACCGGGCACCCTCTCCTTCCAGATCCAGGATATAGCCTCCCCACTCCCGCCAGGCTCTCTTGACTACCTCGTCCAATTCCGGTTCCGACCGCGGCCCCGCGCACCCCTCGGCACCTCCGGCCCCGCGCCCCGCACCATCGGGTCCACCTCCCGCATCGCGACCGGCAGCCACCCCGACGGCCACGCCCCCATCGGGAATACCCCTGTCGGCCACTCCTCTGCCGGGGAGGTCACCTCCCGGTGCTTCACCTCGCGGTCCTGCGGCAGCACGGTCCGTCAGCTCGCGACACACCAGGCGGCACTCGTGCCCCAGCACCTTGGCCAGGGCCTGCTCCACCAGGTCCCGGTAGCCGTGCTCCAGTTGCTCACGGTGGTACGCAAACTGCGGTGAAAACCCCACCAGGAAGCGTTTGCCCTCCAGGCCCAGGGGTGTACCCTCCTGCAGGCAGGCCGCTGCCAGCTTGCTCCGCCCGCGGGCGCGGTTGAGGACGGCCAGAACCTTCTCCCACACCTCTTGTGGGGGTACAGCCCCGGTGTCATCTCCCTGCACTTCTCTCTGCGGGGCAGCCGGGGGCGGCTCCACCCCGGATCCGCCGGTGAGCGGGGCGGTAGCTGCGGGGGGCGGCGCAGCGGCCGGGGCAGTTGGGGCGGGCGACGTTGCTCCAGCGGCGCGGGGCGATGTGGCCACGACCGGTTCGGGATGCGGGGCCGGCTGCGGGGCCGGCTGCGCGCGGTCGGCCACCAACCGGAGCAAGGCCAGTTCCAGGGCCAGGCGCGGCTGGGAGGTCCAGCGCACCTCCCCCTCCGCCTGGGCCAGGGCGGTGGCCAGTTCCCACAATCGGCCCGGCGAGAAACGACCTGCCTCTTCCCGGGCCCGGCCGGCCTCTCCGGGCGGGAGGTAAAGCAGGGAGGCCCGGTCGCCGCAGGTGGCCAGTACCGAGAGGTCACGGAGATAAGCGGCCACGTCACGCAAGACCTGACGCATGTCCAGTCCGCGCGCTGAGGCCTGCTCCACCAGGTCGAGGGCCAGGACCGCGTTCCCTTCTGCCAGGGCCCTGCCCATCTCCCTCACCAGGTCGAGCGGGGCACGGCCCAGCACCGCCCACACCGTCTCCTGGGTGATCCCCGTGGTGGAATACGCCATCAACTGGTCAAGGAGGCTGATGGCATCCCGCAAGGAGCCTTCCGCATACCGGGCCACCGCCCCCAGAGCATCTTCCGAGGCGGGTATCCCCTCCTGCCGCGCCACCTCCCGCAACCGCTCCACCATTTCCCGCGTGTCCAGCCGCCGGAACTCAAAGCGCTGGCAGCGCGATGTTATGGTGAGGGGCAGGCGATGGGCCTCCGTGGTGGCGAGCACGAAAAGCACATGCCGGGGCGGCTCCTCCAAAGTCTTGAGGAGGGCGTTAAAAGCCTCGGTGGTGAGCATGTGCACCTCGTCCACTATGTAAACACGGGTACGACCCTGGGCCGGTGCCAGACCAACGTTTTCTCGCAGGTGGCGGATCTCGTCCACGCCCCGGTTGGAGGCTGCATCCATCTCGATGACATCCAGGCAGGTCCCCGCCGCAATGGCCTCACAGATGTCGCATTCGAGGCAGGGTTCGGGGGCCGGGCCCCGCCGACAGTTCAACGCTTTGGCCAGGATGCGGGCGACGGTGGTCTTCCCCGTCCCCCGCGGGCCGGCAAAGAGGTAGGCGTGGCCTACGCGCCCCTGCGTAATGGCCCTCTGCAGGGTGAGCACCACATGGCGCTGGCCCACCACCTCGGAGAACTTCTGCGGCCTCCACCTGCGGTACAGAGAGACGTACTCCACCCCTACCCCCCTGGTTCAATTTTTCTGCGCCGGACCCATGGGAACCTGCGGCACCTGGGCGTCCATCAAAAAAGGAGCCGGCTTTTCCGGCTCCCCTTTCCTGGGCCGTGCACCCGCCCCCGACCGCTTCCTCCGGGCGGTACCGATGCAGCCGGCTCCGACCAGGTGACCCCGCGGCACACGGAAGTGCCCGCTTACCGCTGCTCCCTCCCGGGCCTGACGGGGTTCACGGGTTCCCGTTGCGCGGGACCCAGCCTTCTTCACCACTTACACCGGCCGGACCCCACAGCAAGACGGCCTCAGACAGGAATTCAACCCCGCTATAGCGGATTGCGGGTTACAGGGCACCGCTACCTCCCCGTCTAGCACGGCCAAACTCTGGCGGAGAGAGTGGGATTCGAACCCACGAGGCAGGTTTTGGCCCGCCTACACGCTCTCCAGGCGTGCTCCTTAAGCCACTCGGACATCTCTCCGCTAAACATGCCAAAATCCCTGGCGGAGAGAGTGGGATTCGAACCCACGAGGCACCTTTTGGGCGCCTACCCGTTTTCGAGACGGGCCCGTTCAACCGCTCCGGCATCTCTCCGCAACCGGGCAAAAAACTCGTGCAGAAGCTCCCGGCTTTCCGCCTCGCGCACACCTGCCGTCACTTCCACCCGGTGGTTGAACCGAGCATCCCTCACCAGGTCCACCAGGGAGCCGGCCGCGCCCGCCTTGGGATCCGCTGCCCCGTAGACGAGACGGTCGATCCGTGCCTGCACCATGGCTCCCGCACACATGGGGCAGGGTTCCATGGTCACGTACAGCGTGCATCCGGTCAGGCGCCACCCTCCCAGCATGCGGGCAGCTTCCCTGATGGCCACCATCTCGGCATGGGCCGTGGGGTCCCGGTCGGTCTCCCGCCGGTTGTGCGCTCGTGCCACGATGTATCCATCCTTCACCACCACGGCACCCACGGGCACCTCACCGATGGCCATAGCCAGGCGTGCTTGCGCCAGGGCTTCCCCCATCCAGAAGTGATCGTCCATGGCACTCCTTGCAGGTTGTCAAGGTAGGACTGGTGCGCCCGAGACGACTCGAACGTCCGACACGCGGTTTAGGAAACCGCTGCTCTATCCACCTGAGCTACGGGCGCACCTGCAAATGTGATCTATTTGGCCGAGATGGCGCGCCCGGCAGGATTCGAACCTGCGACCTCCGGATTCGTAGTCCGTTACTCTGTCCAGCTGAGCTACGGGCGCGCTTTCGCAACCTGTATGATAGCACAGGCCGCCCGACCACGCAACCCCGCGGCCGCAGGGCGCCTGGATTCAGGGCATCACCCGCGCAGCGGGCTCGATGACGGACAGACCGTCCATGTAGGGCCGGAGCACCTCGGGTATGACCACGCTGCCGTCTTCCTGCTGGAAGTTCTCCAGGATGGCTGCCACCGTTCGGCCCACCGCGACCCCGGAACCGTTGAGGGTGTGCACGTACTCCACTTTGCCCCGGGGCCCGCGCCGGAACCTGATGCCGGCCCGGCGGGCCTGGAAGTCCTCGAAGTTGGAACAGGATGATATCTCTTTGTAATCGTTGTAGCTGGGTAACCATACCTCAAGGTCGTACGTTTTGGCCGAGGCAAAGCTCATATCGCCCGTGCACAGGAGCACCACCCGGTAAGGCAACCCCAGCAGTTGCAGGACCTCCTCCGCGTCGGTGACCAGCTTCTCCAGTTCGTCGTACGACTGCTCGGGCAGGGCGAACTTCACCAGTTCCACCTTGTTGAACTGATGGACGCGGATCATCCCCCGCGTGTCCCGACCGGCCGCCCCCGCCTCGGCGCGGAAGCAGGCGGTGTAGGCCGTGTAATACAGGGGAAGCTGGTCCGCATCCAGGATCTCATCCCGGTGGATATTGGTGAGGGGCACCTCGGCGGTGGGGATGAGCCAGAGATCTTCACCCTCTACCCGGTACATGTCCTCGGCGAACTTGGGCAACTGACCCGTCCCCACCATGCATTCGCGGGTGACCAGGAACGGGGGAAACCACTCCAGGTAGCCGTGCCGCGAAGTATGCAGGTCCAGCATGAAGTTGATCAGGGCGCGTTCCAGCCTTGCTCCCGCCCCCCGGTTGAGGACGAAGCGAGACCCCGACAGTTTGGCAGCGCGCTCGAAGTCCAGCAGGCCCAGGGCAGCCCCGATCTCCCAGTGCGGACGGGGGTCAAAGGCAAACTGCGGAGGGGTACCCCAGCGGCGCACCTCCACGTTCGCGGAGGCATCGGGCCCCTCGGGTACACTCTCGTGGGGAAGATTGGGCACCAGCAGCAGCAACTCGTTGAGCCGGCCATCGAGGTCGCCCAGGGCGGCATCGAGTTCCCGGATGCGGTCGGACACCACCCGCATCTCTTCGACCAGTGCGGAAGCATCTTCACCCCGCTTCTTGCGACGCCCGATCTCCTCGGAGACCTGGTTGCGCTTCGCCCGCAGGCTTTCCGCTTCCTGCAGCAGACGGCGCCGATCTTCGTCCGCGGCCAAAATGGCGTCCAGGTCGGCGTCCATCCGCTTCTTGCGCATGGCCTCGCGCACCAGGTGCGGATTGGCCCGGATGAACTTCAGGTCAAGCATTTCCTTCCCCTCCCCCTGCCGCCCGTCCGCCACCTCCTGCCTCACCGCCGGCCGCCAGCGCGGCCAGGGCCCGATCCAGGGGCGGGCGCAAGATGCCCTCATCCGTGATGATGGCGCTTACCAGCGGAGCAGGGGTGACGTCGAATGCCGGGTTGCGCGCCCGAGCATCCGCCGGGGTCACCCGCTGCCCCAACACCCCCAGCACTTCCTCCTCGCCTCGCTCCTCTATCACTATCTGCTCGCCCCGGGGCAAGCCCAGATCCAGCGTGGAACGGGGAGCGGCTACCCAGAACGGGATACCGTGGTGGTGGGCGAGCACGGCCAGGGTGTAAGTGCCGATCTTGTTAGCTACGTCGCCGTTGGCGGCGATGCGGTCAGCACCCACCAGCACCAGGTCTACCTCCCCACGGGACATGAGGTAGCCGGCCATGTTGTCTGCGATCACCCGGTAGGGTACCCCGGCCCGTCCCAGCTCCCAGGCGGTGAGGCGAGCCCCCTGCAGGAGGGGACGGGTTTCGTCCACCCACACGCTCACCCGGCGGCCCTGTTGATGGGCGTAGATGATAGCCCCCAGGGCGGTCCCGTATCCCGCCGTGGCCAGCCCGCCCGCGTTGCAGTGGGTCAGGATGCGCGCCCCCGCGGGGATGATCTCCAGGGCATGACGGCAGATGCGCAGGTCCATCTCCAGGTTTTCCCGGTAAATGGCCATGGCCTCCTCCCTCAGGATCGCCGCAACTTCCCCGGTGTCGCCCGCCCGGAGAGTCCTCAGCCGGGCCATCATCCGGTCCACCGCCCAGGCCAGATTCACTGCCGTGGGACGGGCCCCCCGCAAGGCCGCAGCCGCCTCGTCCAGGCAGGCCAGGAATTCCTCCCGCGGCAGGCCCGCCAGTCGCCGCGCCTCCTGGGCCAGGGCGAATGCCGCCGCCACCCCGATGGCGGGTGCCCCCCGCACCGTGAGAGACCGGATGGCCTCTACCATCTCCGCTGCCGAGGTGAGGCACACGTACTTCTCCTCATGGGGTAACAGGCGCTGGTCGAGGACCACCACCCCTTCGTCGCCAAGCCGGACGCTCTCCGTCAAACCAACCCCTCCCCGTGGTGTCCCTGGCAAAAGAAGGTGCCTCCCGTCGCAGGGACGAGAGGCACCGGCTCCCGCGTTGCCACCCTGGTTGACATGCACTGCCCGGATTACCCGCCCATCCCGACGCCGGATCCGGCCCCGGGTCACCAGGGGTGGCCCCGGTATTCCGGTAGCGCAGGCCCACCTCTTAGCTGTAACGGGCTGTCCCGGTGCGGCTCATCGCCGTCGGCTCCGGGGTGGATTCGCTGCCGACCCCACCGGTTCGCAGCCACCACCGGCTCTCTGTAAGGATCCGCATCAGCTACTAATCCCCATCCTCGCCTGTAGTCCGCATTGTACCACAGCCGTGCGTTCGCAGCAACTGCCCGAGCCGCCCGCCGCCCTAGGCCGTGCCTGCAGCGAGGCGCAGGAAGTAAGAGTGTAATCGAGTATCTTCGGTGAGCTCGGGATGGAATGCTGCCGCCAGCAACTTTCCCTGGCGGTAAAGGACGATGCGTTCACCCAGGCGGGCCAGCACCTGGACCCCTTCTCCCACCTGGGAAGCGTAAGGTGCGCGGATGAACACGGCCCGGAAGGGATCATCGCCGAGGACAGGGATCTCCAGGTCGGCCTCGAAAGACTCCCGCTGGCGGCCGAACCCGTTTCGCTCCACGCTGGCATCCATCAGCCCCAGGCGGGGCTGCTCACTGCGCGCGATGTCGCGGGCCAGCAGGATCATCCCCGCGCATGTCCCGAAGATGGGGAAGCCGTCCGACCCCATGGCGCGCAGGGCGTCCAGGAAACCGTACTCGTCCATGAGACGACCGATGGTGGTGCTCTCCCCTCCCGGGATTACCAGGCCATCCAGCCCCGCGAGATGACCCACCTTTTTGACCCGCACCGCCTCGGCCCCTGCTTTCTCCAGACTGCGCACGTGCTCGGACACCGCCCCCTGCAGGTCCAAAACACCTATCTTCACCGCCACGCCCCCCATTTACCAGCCGCGCACCTGCATCTTCTGGGAATCCGGAATCGCGGATATCTCCAGGCCCGGCATGGCCTCACCCAGGTCTCTGGACACCTCGGCCAGGATGTGGGGATCGTTGTAGTGGGTGGTGGCCAGCACGATAGCCCGCGCCCGAGCCGGAGGATTCTTGGACTTGAAAATGCCAGAACCCACGAAGATGCCGTCGGCTCCCAGTTGCATCATCAGGGCAGCATCGGCCGGGGTGGCGATGCCCCCGGCAGCAAAGTTCACTACCGGCAGGCGCCCCAACCTGCGCACCTCCTTCAGCAACTCAACGGGCGCTCCCATCTCCCTGGCCAGGGCGACCAGCTCTTCTTCAGGGGCGGCGCACACCTTCCTGATCTCGTCGTTCACAATGCGCATATGGCGCACCGCTTCCACCACGTTGCCCGTCCCGGGCTCGCCCTTGGTCCTGATCATGGCCGCTCCTTCCGCGATGCGGCGCAGGGCCTCACCCAGGTTACGGGCACCGCAAACGAACGGCACCGTGAAGTTGTGCTTGTCAATGTGGTACTGTTCGTCCGCCGGGGTAAGCACCTCGGACTCGTCGATATAGTCCACCCCGAGCGCCTCCAGGATCTGCGCTTCCACGAAGTGACCGATACGCACCTTGGCCATAACGGGGATGGTCACCGCGTCCATGATGCGCAGAATCACCGTGGGGTCGGCCATACGGGCCACGCCGCCTGCGGCCCGGATGTCGGCCGGCACCCGCTCTAGCGCCATCACCGCCACCGCCCCCGCCTCTTCAGCGATCCTGGCCTGCTCCGGGGTGGTGACGTCCATGATCACGCCGCCCTTAAGCATTTCCGCCAGACCCTTTTTAACCCGCCACGTCCCTTGTTCCATTGCCACCTCTGCCACCTGGCTCACCCCTCGCGTGCCGGCGGTACTCTGCTTGAGCCGCATAGTAGCACTGCCCGGCAAACGTGTCAACACGCGGCCGCCCCGCGTTACAGTCCCGGGCCCGGAGACCACTTGGCCGCAACGCGTCTCGGGCGGCCACCCGTTAGCCTTTGATGACGCCGATGGGCCGCAGGCGCACCACCTTGCCCGCCAGCCCGGCGTTGTGCATGACTTCCACCACCCGGGACACGTCCTTGTAAGCCTCGGGGGCCTCCTCGGCCAGCCCGGCGTCGGAAGCGCCCCGCACCACGATCCCTTTTTGCAGCAACTCCTTCTTGAGTTCGGAGCCGCGGGTGCCCTTCTTGGCCTGGGCCCGCGACTTCACCCGCCCCGCCCCGTGGGAAGCACTCCCGAAGGTCTCGGCCATGGCCCCGGGGAGCCCCACCAGCACGTAGGAGGCCCTCCCCATGTCCCCCGGTACCAGTACCGGCTGGCCCACCCGGCTGTACGCGGGCGGCAGGGCGGGATGACCGGCCGGGAAGGCCCGGGAGGCTCCCTTGCGGTGCACACACAGGCGGCGCCGCTTCCCCTGCACCTCGTGCTCCTCGAACTTGGCGATGTTGTGGGCCTGATCGTACAGAAGGGACAGGTCCAGGTTTTCCGGCCGAGTACGGAAGAACCGGGCCAGCGACTCCCGGACCCAGTGGGTAAGGATCTGGCGGTTGGCCCAGGCGAAGTTGGCAGCCGCCGCCATGGCGGCGAAGTAATCTTTCCCTTCACGGGAACCGAGAGGTGCACATGCCAGCTGCCGGTCGGGCACCTTGATGTCGTACTTCGACAGCGCCTGGTCCATCACCGCCAGGTAGTCCGTGCACACCTGGTGCCCCAGACCTCGGGATCCGGTGTGCACCTGCACCACCACCTGGCCCGGGAACAGGCCGAAAGCCCGGGCAACCTCCTGGTTGAACACCTCGTCCACCACGGAAAGCTCGAGGAAATGGTTACCCGAACCCAGGGTGCCCAGCTGGGGGGCCCCGCGCTGCTTGGCCCGCTGGCTCACCCGGGTGGGGTCAGCACCCGCCAGGCTGCCCCCCTCTTCGATGAAGGCCAGATCCTCGGGGCGGCCGTATCCCTTATCCACGGCCCAGGCAGCCCCCCGCACCAGCACCTGGTCCAGTTCCGCGCCTTTCACCGTAATGCGTCCTTCGGAGCCCAGCCCGGCCGGCACGTCCCGGAACAACTGGTCGACCATCTCTTTCAGCCGGGGACGCACGTCCTCCTCGCGCAGGCTGGTACGCAGGATGCGGACTCCGCAATTGGAGACCACAAAACCGTTGGCGATGAAGTTGTGATGTGGGTCGTTCACCGTGAAGTCATACACGGGCTCCTGCCATGCAACACGTTCCTTCCGGATGACACGGTCCCACACCTGACCTGTCGTACCCAGGTCCTGCGTCCGCTCAGAAAGAAATGTAGCAAAGTCGACGAATTCCGTGCCGGCGGGCACGGGCCCCTCCCGGCTCTCCCACAGCCTGCGGAGCCGCAAGTACTGCGCCGCCGTATTGCCAAGCCATTGTTTGCGGCGGCTGTACTCAAAGCCCACGCGGGCCCACAGCGAGATCAGGTTATCGGGTTCGCCGGAGATCTGCAGCCGAAGCCTGACCGATGCCTGTCCGTCTTTGCGATCGTACGCATCGAGCTCCCCCAACACAGTGCTTGCGATGCCGAATTCGGAAAGCAATTTCTGGATATCCTTGAGGTACCGCTGCCCCTCTTCGCGCCGATCACCGAGCACGCTCATGGCCAGCACTGGCGTGTGAAAGCCGGAGGGGTTGCCAGTCAAGGTTTGAGGAGCTGTCAGTTCGGCCCCAAATAGAGCTGCCAGGAACAACCGTTTCATCCATAGGGGTGACCTGTGCAGCCACCCTGGGACCGCGAGCCCGGGCTGCACCTTGTCCCCGGCCGTAGCACCCAGGCAGGCCAGGAGAAGGGCGAGGGCTGCAGACCCACACCGAACCCACGATTCAGTGCGGTCAAAACGTACAGTGCCGTGCCCGGCCTGGATCCGACCGGAGCGATGACGCCTGTAGATGCGCGAAGGGATAAAGCCCAGCCTCCTTATGTCCTCCTGGATTCGCTCCAGATCCTCAGGCTGGCCGTAAAACACCAGCAAAGGGCCACCGGATTCCAGGGGCTGCAAGCCGCCTTTTCCCTGGAAATAACCCAAGAGCTTGACCAGGTAGGGTAGAAGGGGGTGGTTCATGCGGAGGGGCAGGAGCTCTCGCTCCGTGAGCACCCGGAGGATCCGCCCCAGGCCCGGGGCTGGTCCCCGGTAGGCCGCCTCCACGTCCACCTCCGTCACCAGGATCTCGTCCCCGGGTTGCTCGTAGGGGACGCCTTCGAAGGGGTACACCGAGACTGCGTCACTGATATCCAGGTCACCCAGTGCGACCATCCCTTTCCTGGTGAGGAAGGGGTGGTCAGCCGTCGCGACGATTTCCCTTCCCGATTCCGTGGTCACCTTGAACACGGGAGACCTGGGAGGGTACTGCTTCAGAAACGCGAGGATGGATGTGTCCCGCACCTCGGTGTGGGGATTGACGCAGCGAACCCGCTCGTGCACCCAACACCGGTCGAAGGCTGTGATGGGACGATGGTAACCGAACTCGTGCAGGACGCGCACTTCCCCGGCGAGGCAATTTATGTCAAACCCGATGCCCCCGGGGGAGATCACGCCACCATCGACCGACGTAGCGGCCACGCCGCCGATGGGAAACCCGTACCCCCAGTGGATGTCGGGCATGGCCAGGGAAGCCGCCACGATCCCCGGCAGCGAAGCCACGTTGGCCACCTGCTCGGGGGCCTGATCGTCCCTGATCTCCTCCAGCATGTCAGAAGATGCGTAAATGATGCCGGGGACGCGCATGAAGCCGCGGTAGGAAACGGGGATGCGCCACCTATACGCATCCAGGCGCTCAAGGGGACCTTCCCATCGCTTGCTCACCGCCATCCTCCCTCCCCATCACAGATCAAAGACTACCTGCACCGCCATCCGCTTCCCCTTCCTGGCCAGTTTGAGACCGTGCAGGGTGGCCGCCTTTATCTCCCGACGCAGACGGTGCCGGGAACGGAGGGGTTCGCCCCGCGCGACCGCCCGCAACACCAGACCGCCGGCGGGGTCTTCCCCCACCGTCACCCGCTCCAAGTCTCGCCACACCACCCTTTCGGTCTCATGCCGGAAGATCAACTCGTTCAGGAAGTTGACCAGTGCGGACTCGGGGTCCCGGCCGCGGGCCTCCACCTCCCACTCCTGCTCGGGGCGCACGCCCCGGCGGTCCCACGACAGGGACCACAGCCCCAGGGCGGCAGCCCGTACCACATCTTCCAGGCTGTCACCCGTCACCGCCAGGGCCAGATCGGCAGTGTGGGGTACCAGTCTCCACCTGGCGCCCGTCGTCATCGTCGCGGTCAGGCGGCCACGTCGCCGTCGATGAGGGCAACGGCCGCCACCTCGTCCCCCTCTTCCAGCCGCATCAGCGTGACTCCCTGGGCCTCGCGGCCCTGCACGGGAATGTCTTCCACCTTCACACGGATCACGATGCCGGCGGCGGAAATGAGCAGGGCCTGATCCCTGGGACCTGCCATCCTGATCCCCACCACGGGCCCGTTCCGGCGGCTAACCCGTACGGCCCGCATGCCCTTGCCCCCGCGGTGGTGGGGGCTGAACTCCTCCAGCAGCACCCTCTTGCCCATGCCGCGGGCGGTCACCACCAGCAGGGCGGCCCCCTTGCGGTACACGGTCAGGGAGACCACCTCGTCCCCCTCCTCCAGGCGGATACCGGTGACACCCCGGGCCGTGCGCCCCATGGGGCGGACGTCGGTCTCCGGGAAGCGCAGCACCTGGCCCTGCCTGGTGGCCAGGAATATCTCGTCTTCTCCTCCCGTCAGCCGCACGCCCACCAGCTCGTCTCCCTCTTCCAGTTGGACGGCCCACAGGCCGGTGCGACGGGCGGTGGCGAATTCGGCCAGGGGAGTCTTCTTCACCAGCCCGCGGCGGGTGGCGAAGAAGAGGAACCGGTCGTCGGTGAATTCGCGCACCGGGATCATAGAGGCCACCTGCTCGTCCGGAGAAAGGGCGCACAGGGCCGATACGAGCTGGCCCTTGGCGGCGCGGCTTCCCTCCGGTATCTCGTGGACGCGCACCCGGTACATGCGCCCCTGATTCGTGAACAGGAGCAGGTGATCCAGGGTGGAGGCCACGGTCAGGGCGCCCACGGAGTCATCCTCGCGGGTGGCGGTCGCCATCACCCCTCTCCCGCCCCGCCGCTGGCTGCGGTATGCGTCCAGGGGCTGGCGCTTGACGTACCCGTCCCGGGTAAGGGTAATCACCATCTCCTGGTCGGGCACCAGTTCCTCCAGTGTGGGCTCGTCCGGGGCCGGTACGATGCGGGTACGCCGGGGATCAGCGTGGCGCTCCTTCACGTCCAGGAGCTCCTTGCGGATGATGCGGTACACCATGGACTCGTCCGCCAGCACCGCCCGGTAGTACTCGATGTCCCTGAGCAGGCCCTGGTACTCCTCCTCTATTTTGTTCCTTTCCAGGGCCACCAGTCGCTGCAGCCGCATGTCCAAGATGGCGTCGGCCTGCTTCTCGGTGAGGCCGAACTTCTGCACGAGCCCGCTGCGGGCCTTGTCCACTGTGGGGGAATTCCTGATCAGGCGGATGACCTCGTCCAGGTGGGCGAGGGCGATGCGCAGGCCTTCCAGGATATGGGCCCTGGCCTCGGCGCGGGCCAGGTCGTGGCGGGTGCGGCGGACCACAACGTCCTTCTGGTGGTCGAGGTAATGGCGGACCATGTCCCGCAGGGTGAGGACCTCGGGGATGCCGTCTACCAGGGCGAGCATGATCACGCCCAGGGTCTGCTGCAGGGCGGTGCGCCGGTAAAGCTGGTTCAGGACCACCTGAGGGGAGGCGTCTCGCCGTAACTCGATCACCACCCGCATCCCCTGGCGGTCGGTTTCGTCACGCAAATCGACGATGCCCTCGATTTCCCTGTCGCGCACCAGTTCGGCGATCTTTTCCACCAGCCGGGCCTTGTTCACCTGGTAGGGCAGTTCGCTCACCACCAGCCGGGTGCGCCCCCCGGGCGCGCTCTCCACCTTCACCTGCGCCCGCATGGTGATGAGGCCCCGGCCGGTAGTGTAAGCTTCCTTGATCCCCTCCGTCCCCAGGATCAGCGCCCCGGTGGGGAAGTCGGGGCCCGGGATGTGGTGCATGAGTTCCTCACTGGAGATATCGGGGTGCTCGATCATGGCCAGCACCCCGTCGATCACCTCGCCCAGGTTGTGCGGGGGGATGTTGGTGGCCATCCCCACCGCGATTCCCGCCGAGCCGTTCACCAGCAGGTTGGGGAAACGGGAAGGCAGCACCAGGGGCTCGCGGTACTCTCCGTCGAAGTTGTCGCCGAAGTCAACGGTCTCCTTTTCGATATCGGCCAGCATCTCCATGGCCAGGGGCGTGAGGCGGGCCTCGGTGTACCGCATGGCCGCCGGCGGGTCACCGTCCACGCTGCCGTAGTTGCCCTGGCCATCAACCAGGGGATAACGGGCCGCGAAATCCTGTGCCATCCGCACCAGGGTCTCGTACACGGGCTGGTCGCCGTGGGGGTGATACTTCCCCAGCACCTCGCCCACGACGCGGGCGCACTTCTTGTAGGGTTTGCCGGGCTCCAGCCCCATTTCGTACATGGCCCACAGGATGCGGCGCTGGGCGGGCTTGAGCCCATCCCTCACGTCAGGCAGGGCCCGGCTCACGATGACGCTCATCGAGTAATCGATGTACGAGCGCTGCATCTCTTCTTCGATGGGTATGGGGATCACTTTGCCCAGCGCGGCCAAAGGCAATCACTCCTCGGTAAGGTCAGCTTCTCAGGCGATGGTATCCAGGTTGCGCACCAGGTGCGCGTTCGCCCGGATGAATTCCCGGCGGGGTTCCACCTTCTCCCCCATCAGGATGGTGAATATACGGTCGGCCTGCATGGCGTCCTCCAGGGTGACCCGCAAGAGCGTCCGTGTCTCGGGGTTCATGGTGGTCTCCCACAGTTGCTCCGCGTTCATCTCGCCCAACCCCTTGTAACGGGTGATGTCGGCCTCCCCCGCGCCGCCGAGTGACGCCAGGATGCGATCCCGTTCCGCGTCGCTGTACGCGTAGCGGGCCTCCCGCTTCCCCTTGCGGGGGACGATGCGGTAGAGGGGGGGCTGGGCCACGTACACGCACCCTTCCTCGATGGCGGGACGCATGTACCGGTAAAAGAACGTCAGTAACAGGGTGCGGATGTGGGCACCGTCGACGTCGGCGTCGGTCATGATAATGATACGCCGGTAGCGCATGCGCTTCGGCTCGAACTCCTCGCCGATGCCGGAGCCGATGGCGGTAATGATGGCCCTGATTTCCTCGTGGTTAAGGATGCGGTCGAGCCGCGCCTTCTCCACGTTTAGGATCTTTCCCGAGAGGGGAAGGATGGCCTGGAAAGCACGGTCGCGGCCCTGCTTGGCGTTCCCGCCCGCCGAGTCACCTTCCACTATGAACAGCTCGCTTTCTTCCGGGTCCCGGCTCTGGCAGTCGGTGAGCTTGCCGGGCAGGGAGGCCACGTCCAGGGCACCTTTCCGCCGCACCAGTTCCCGGGCCTTGCGCGCGGCTTCCCGGGCCCGGGAAGCGGTGACAGCCTTCTCGGCGATCTTACGTGCCGCGCTGCCGTTTCTCTCCAGGAAACCGGCCAGGGCGTCCGCAATCACCGCCTCCACCGTGCTGCGGACGGCGGTGTTGCCCAGCTTGGTCTTGGTCTGCCCCTCGAACTGGGGGTCGGGGAGTTTCACGGAGAGGATGGCGGTGAGCCCCTCACGCACATCTTCTCCCGCCAGGTTCTCTTCCTGCTCTTTGAGCAGGCCCTGACGGCGCGCGTACTCGTTCATCACCCTCGTCAGGGCTGCCTTCAGGCCGGTCTCGTGGGTGCCTCCCTCCGTGGTGCGGATGGTGTTGGCGAAAGAGTACACGCTCTCCAGGAAGGAGTCCGTCCACTGCAGGGCGGCTTCCACTTCGATGCCGTCCCGCTGTGCCCGCACGTATATGGGATCGGGATGCACCGGTTCCCTGCCCCGGTTCACGAACTCCAGGAAAGAAACCAGGCCCCCCTCGGCGTAAAACACGTCCCTCTGTCCCGTACGTTCGTCAACCAGGGTGATCTTAAGGCCCGCATTCAGGTAAGCCAGTTCGCGCAGCCGCTGGGCGATGGTCTCGTAGTTGAATTCCGTCTCTTCAAAGATCTGGGGGTCCGGCTTGAAGGTCACGCGGGTGCCGACCTCTTCCGTGTCCCCCACTCTCTCCACATCGGTGGTGGGAATTCCGCGGGCATACCGCTGCCGGAACACGCCGCCCTCCCGCTTCACCTCCACTTCCAGCCACTCCGAGAGGGCGTTGACCACGGATACGCCCACCCCGTGCAACCCGCCGGTCACCCGGTAACTCTTGCTCTGGAACTTACCGCCGGCGTGCAGGCGGGTAAGGGCCACCTCCACCGCCGGCCTCCCCACGTGGGGGTGGATCCCCACCGGTATACCGCGCCCGTTGTCGGTAACGCTCACTGAGTTGTCTCGGTGGATGACAACGTCGATGCGGCTGCAGTAACCGGCCAGGGCCTCGTCCACGCTGTTGTCCACCACCTCGTAAACCAGGTGGTGAAGACCCCGGGGCCCGGTAGACCCGATGTACATCCCGGGGCGACGGCGGACGGGCTCGAGGCCCTCCAGGACCTGGATCTGGGACGCATCGTAGTCGGTGGCGTGATTACGTTCGTTCCGTACGTCCAATGGCATCTTCCTCCCGGCCCAGGGACCATCGCCGCGCTCGCCGGAGCAGGGCCAGCGTCGATAACGGGCTGAGATACGCGCCGTCAACCGTCAGCACCAGGGAGCGGGGCGGCCCTCCCGGCAGGAGCACGAGCTTCCCCCTGGCCCGAAGAGATTGTACCATTTCGCGGGTCGGTCCGTCGCGAGTGAGGTCGGCCCGGAGGATGGCAACGACGTCGCCTAAAAGCACCATGCGGTCCCCGCCCAGGTGCACGTACACGCCAGTCACCCCTCCGTTATCTTTTACCGCCGACCCGCAGCTCACCTTGCCCGCGAGCGCGGGCGGGCAGCGCACCTGCCTTGCGCCGGCTGCCGTTCACTTGCCCTGGGGCTGACTTGCCCTGCGGCTCGCCTGCCACAGGGGCAACAGGTCGCCCAGGGCCCTCTTCATCTCATCCTCACCGATGCGGGCCAGGGGCAGTCCGGTGGCTACGAGCACCAGCTCCTGCGCCCGCGCGCGCCACCCCGTCCAGTCCGCCCTGGGACCGGCCTCAAGGAGACCGGTGGCTTGTTGCCGTAAATCCTCCCGTATTGCATCCGCAGCTGCCTGACGGGCCAGCCGCAACTCCGGCCCTCGCAAGCCAGACACTTTGCCCGCCAGATCCTGCTCGGAGATCCAGGGGACCGAGCGTAAGGTGAGGGCCGCTTCCCGCACGCGAGCGGCAGCTCCCGCGTGGTGGCAGGTAGGACACAGAAAGGGCAGGGACACCCCCTCAACGGCGGGAACGAGGGCGGGATCGGCCCAGGAGCCACAGAGGGAACAGCGGTTCCACCCTCGCGCCACCAGTTCCTGCCGACGCCGGGCCGCCGCCGCCCGCACCCGGTACCACCGCCTCCGCGCCTCACTTCCCAGGGCCATCTCCACGTCGCGCCCCTCGTCTTCCCACTCCACGCTGGCCTCGTTGCCGGGCAGCCCGAGCGCCGCGCCGGAATCCACCACGGGGAGGACGTCTGCCGCGGCGCCCCCGGCGGCCCGGGTCCTGGCCAGAGCGGGGTCAACGGCGAAGCGGATGTCCCGGATCACCTCGCCCCCCAGCCGATCGTTGAGCCGGGCGACGAGGTGCGCCCGCATGAGGGATAGCTCCTGAGCCCAGGTGGAACTGGACACCTGGACCAGCAGTTCACCCCTTCGTACCAGTACCGGCCGGGTGTTCCTGGCCGCCGGGGCGCCCACCACCTCCCCCCAGATCACCAGGGCCATGCGTTCGCGCACCCGGCGGGCAAGGCCCAGCCGCTTCAATGTGCGCTCCAGCGTAACTCCCACCTGTTCCATGCCGCGCCTGGCCACGGACGATCACCTCTCATCGCGCGGAGTTCGCTTTATTCACACGCACTGCCCGGGGCACGGGGCCGGTCAATGGCCTGGCAACTGCGGGGGAATCGCATCCACACCTTGCGGCTGCACGTTGCCGGCCATCACCCGGAAGTAGTGGGCGGACCTGCCCGGCCACGGGGGAAGCCGGTCAGGGCGCACGCAGGTCAGGAATGCCTGTGCGGAATCGGGCAGGCCGGTGGTGAGGGCCCGCTGGCGCCTTTCGTCCAGCTCGGCAAACACGTCGTCCATCAGCAGCACCGGCTGGCACCCCAGCCGCTCGCCTAACAGGGCGAATTGCGCGAGCCTGGCGGCCAGCACCACCGAGCGTTGCTCGCCTCGCGATCCGTACTGCCGCACCTCCCGGCCGCGCACAGTGAACCAGAGCGAATCGCGGTGCGGACCGGCCAGCGTGATCCCGTACCTGACCTCCTCGCGGCGACGCCTGACCAATTCCTCGCGTAGCGAACGCTCCCACGCCCGCGGGTCGCTGGAACCGTCTACCGGGGGAATGTCGCTCAAGGCGGGGACCCAGGCCAGGGCCGCACCGCCCTCGCCCAGATCCCGGTAACACTTTTCCAGGAGGGGATTGAACGCTGCCAGCACCTGGTGACGGGCACTCCACAACCTGCCCGCCAGGTCCCCCATTTCCTCGTCCCAGGCCTCCAGCAAATCACCGTGCAGGTGGCGGGCCTGAGCCTCGCGCAGCAATTCGTTGCGCTGCATGAGCACTCGGCCGTAGCGAGCGAGGGTCCTCTGGTATCCGGGGATGAGTTGAGCAGCCAGCTCGTCCACGAAACGGCGCCGGACAGAGGGCTGCCCGGAAGCAAGCTCCAGATCCTCGGGAGCAAAAAGCACCAGGGGTAAGATCGACGCCGCGGTCCGGGCTGAGGTCGCCGACTCCGGGATGCTCAGGGTGCAGCCCCGCTGGGCCTGGTAAGAGGCTTTGAGCCAGGCAGTACCGGTGCCGCGCAGGTCGGCCCGGATGGTGAAGGCGTCCTTTCCCCAGGCCACCAGGTCTCCGTCTCGGGGCGTGCGGTAGGAACGGCCTGTGGAGAGGAAGTACATGGCTTCGATCAGGTTGGTCTTTCCCGCTCCGTTGGGCCCGTACAAAACGTTCAGGCCGGGCCCGGGTTCCAGTTCAAGGGCCACGAAGTTACGAAAGGAGGAAAGGAAAAGCCGGGTTACCTGCACTGCTCTGGGGGCGACCCCACCCGCCACCTCCCTCGTCCCCTCACCTCGACCCGATCCCCCGGAGCCAGCATCCTGGTCCGCCTGGTCTCCACCTGGTCGTTGACCAGCACCTGCCCCGCCTGCACGAGGAGCTTAGCCTGCCCACCGGTGGGTGCAGCGCCACACCACTTGAGAAAGCTGTCCAGGGCAATAGCAGGCGTGTGGATAGCCACTTCCCGCCAGGGTTGATCCATTCCCATCCTCCTACTGCCGCAACGGCAGTACATAGTAAGAGTAGCGGGCGGCGTCCGCGTCCCGAAGCATGCACACAGCCTGGGGTCCTGAGGCGGCAAAGAGCAAATCCTGACCCTCCAGAGCTTCCACGCCGTCAAGGAGGAGGTTGGCGTTGAATACGATTTCCAGTGGCTTGCCCTCGATCTCGGCCTCCACCTCTTCTTCGGCCCGACCCACAGCGGGAGAACTGGCTGCCACCAGCACGCGACCTTCCCCTATCTGCAGTCTTACCACCGGGAATCCGTCACGAGACATCAGGGCAGCTCGCTGGCACGCTCCCCGGAAGGCAGCCCGGTCCATGCGCACCCGACACATATATTCCCTCGGCATGACCTGCCTGTAGTCCGGGTAGGGGCTGGCCAGCAGCCGGCACACCAGGAAGGCTGAACGCCATTCGAACCAGACGTGGCTGGGACCGACCCGCACCGTCACTTCCCGTTCCCCGGAGGGCATGCGCAACAGCTGCTGCATCGCCCGGGCCGGCACCACCATGCTGCTGCGCTCCTGCCCCAGGGGGATGGCATCGGCTTCCCGGTAAGCCAGCCGGGTGCCATCGGTGGCCACCAGGCGCAGAGCGTCGTTCCCTGCCTCCCAGAGGACGCCGGTAAGCGCGGGCCGCGACATATCCTGCGCGGCAGCAAAGACAGTCTGTCTGCTCCACAGCCTGAGCTGGTCATCGGGGACCCGGACCCCCTGGCCGGTGGGAACTGAAGGCAGCACGGGATAGGAGGCCGGGTCGTACCCGTTGATCTCGTATCGCCCCCGGCCGGACTGCAGGGTGGCCGCAAAGCTGGTTGCATCCACCTGCAGATGCAGCTCCGGCTCCGTAATATGTCGTATGATGTCACAAAAGTACCGGTAAGGGAGAACGGCGTCGCCGGGCTCTTCGACGATGGCTGCCAGGGAGACGCGAATGGCCATGTCCAGATCGGTGGCGGTGACGTACATGGTGCCGTCTTCCGTTGCCTGCAGCAGGACGGACGAGAGGGTGGGCACCGTAGTGCGGGCGGGGACGGCGTGGCCGGCGAGGGAGAGCGCGGCGGCGAGTTCCGGGGGACGGACGGTGAGGCGCATGTTCTTGCCTCCCTGTGGGTATATGGTTTGGAAACCTGGGTGTTAGAGATTAATCGTAGTAGTCGTAGGGGCTGTGTATATTGTGGATAACTCGGTGAACAACTTGAGACGGCGGGGTTTGGGGCTGGGGAAAACCTGGGGGAAGGTCGAGGGCGGGGGGAAGTTTGTCGACAGGTGGGGAGGGAGCGGGAAGAAATCAACTGCTGTCCCCAGGCTGTCCACCGTCGTTGTGGGGATAACGCTGGGAGAGGGTCTGGGTGCGCAGGCGCTCACTGAGGGCGGCGATGGTGGCTGCCAGGTCCGGGTCCTGCTGCATCTGGCGGGAGACCTTGTCGCAGGCGTGCAGAACGGTGGTATGGTCTCGGCCGCCGAATTCCTCCCCGATGCGGGGGAGAGAGAGGTCGGTCAGTTCGCGGCACAGGTACATGGCGACCTGGCGAGGGAAGGCGACGGCCTGGGTGCGTTTCTTGGCGGTGAGGTCAGAGAGGCGGATCCCGTAGTATTCCGCCACGGCCTGCTGAATGGTGGCAGGGGTGATCTTGTGGGGGCGCTCGGCGGGGTAGAGGTCGCGCAGGACGGTTTCAGCGAGGGACACGGTGATGGGAAGGCGGTTGAGGGAGGCGAAGGCCACGGTGCGGATGAGGGCGCCTTCAAGCTGGCGGATGTTGCTTTCGATCTGGGTGGCGATGTAGAGCATGACGTCGTTGGGGACCGAGAAGCCCTCCAGTTGGGCCTTCTTCCTGAGGATGGCCACCCGTGTTTCCAGGTCGGGGGGTTGGATGTCCGAGGTGAGGCCCCACTCGAAGCGGGAGCGGAGGCGTTCTTCGAGGGTCGGGATGTCACGAGGGGGGCGGTCGCTGGAGATGACGATCTGCTTGGAGGCCTCGTAGAGGGTGTTGAAGGTGTGGAAGAACTCCTCCTGGGTGCGTTCCTTGCCGGCGAGGAACTGGATGTCGTCCACGAGGAGGACGTCCACGGCGCGGTAGCGGCTGCGGAACTGGGCGGTAGAGGCGTCGCGGATGGCGTCGATGAGGTGGTTGCTGAAGGTTTCGGTGGAGATGTAGAGGACGCGGAGGCGGGGGAAGTTGGTGGCGACCACGTGACCGATAGCATGCATGAGGTGGGTCTTGCCCAGGCCGACGCCGCCGTAGATGAAGAGGGGGTTGTAGACCCGGCCGGGCGACTGCGCTACGGCCTGGCAGGCGGCGTGGGCGAAGCGGTTGCAATTTCCCACCACGAAGGTGTCGAAGGTGTATTTGGGATTGAGCCGGCAGGAGTCATCGGCAGGGGTGACCTGACGTTGTGGGGATGAGGGCGGCGGGGGGGCGGCGGCAGCAGCAGCTTGCTGGTCTGTTTCAGGGACGACGAGTTCCAGGCGCAGGGGGCGGGACGCCGCCTGCGAGAGAGCGCGGCAGATGGGGTTGCGGTAGCGGGGACGTATGTAGTCGCGGGTGAACTCGTTGGGAGCGGCCAGGACGACAGTGTCGTCGGCCATGGCCACCGGGACCAGGGGTTTGATGAAGCGTTCGATGGTGGGCGGGCCGAACTCGCGCTCAAGCAGGGTTAAGGCGCGATCCCACAACTGGTCCAGTTCAGCCGTCACGGTATTCCCCCCAAGGTCAGGTGTGGTGGATGGTGTGATTGCATGGTTGGTATAACGGTGTGCATAAGGTGAGCGGGAGAGCAGGCGATGAGCGGGTACGGCTGGTGGTGGGGAGCAGGGCATCGTATAGCGTATCAACAGCTTGTCCCCAGGGTTATCCACAACCTGTGCATAAGACAGTTACGCGGGGAGCCGAACCGAGGCTTCCCGCACCCCGTATGATAGCAGAGGGAGGGACGAGCTGGCAAGGGGTCGCGTTGCCTCACGTAAAAAGTACTCGAAGCGAGGTCGTTGCCTCAAAACCAAAAGGTACTCGAAGGAGGCGACGGCCAGATGTTTCGAAGCCTAGACCATCCGGAATCGACGGGGGATGGTCAAA
>JBFLXJ010000026.1 GCA_040757085.1 Bacillota bacterium
CGAATCGTCCACATGAGACCTCACCCTCCTTTGGTCGGGGAGTGAGATGTCCGCAAGGACATCCCTGGGTGAGGTCTCATTCTTCTCCTCGAGACCCACCGCCACCTACCGAAACTTTACACGTTGGGCCTACCGTACGCTTTCTTTCAATGAGTCTAGAATCATTGGGGACACTATAATAAAGGGGGAAGGGGCAAACACATGGAAGGAATTGTGGACTCTCATACGGGGTTCCGGTCGTCGTTCATGCTACGCCCCAGTGGAATAGGGGGATGAATCTGTTCACCAAAAATCGGCAAGAGGAACTTGATTTAAAAATCCTTGCCTACCTGAAAAAGCTGGGGCCGGAATACGCAAAACTCCTGGCAACACGACTGGGTTTATCCCTGGAAGAAAGCAGAGAGCGACTTCAAAGGTTGGCAGACAGAGGACTGGTCAAGCGAGTAGAAGGCAGGATAGTTAAATATTATCACCGACGGCGGAAAAGCGTTAAGCACCGGAATCACACCTACTATGAGCTCACGAGGGAAGGGGAACTCCTTTTAAGGCAGGCCAGGGCAAGAATGAATATTCATATCGATATTGAGTTCCCTAACAGGTAAAACGACCACCGGGGATTTCCCGCCGCCTTCCGGCCAAGCAGGTCGGTTGCTAGGGGTCGGTACCCGTGCGGGACAGCACGGTGTGAACTGTGTTCCTTAAGGCAGTTTGCAGGCGGATGAGCCCCGACCGGTATCCAAGCAGGGTACGTAACCGGCGCTGCTGGGGACTGGGCACCCAAACCCGAGGGTGGTTCATAAACTCTTCACGTTTTCCGGGTAGCATAGGAGCGAGAAGAGGGATCGGGAAGGGTTATGGGCCTGGATAGTGCTGGACTTGGTCGCCACGCATGGAGCTTCCTGTGCCAGGCTTCACGTTCGTCGTAAGGCTGCCAACGAACGGGTCTGTTTCGTCGGGAGGACCAGTGAGGGACTGCGTACCCAGGCAGGACACAGGTCTTCATCAGGAGGTGTTTGAAATGAGAAAGAGCGCGGTTAACTACTGGTTGGACTGCTTGCTGTTGTTTGCCGGGGCAGGCCTGGCAGTTTCGGGATTCGTGAAGTGGCTGGTGCTGCCTTCCCCCGGCCGTGGGGGGCCGCGCCAGGCCACATTTATATTTGACCGGCATACCTGGACCGAAATTCACCAATGGCTGGCGGTGGCGATCATCGTCTTAACGCTGGTACACATCTTCCTCCATTGGAACTGGATAGTCGCCATGACTCAGAGAGTCTTCCGCCCGAGGAAGAACCAGTAACCATGCTGCGCCGAAGTCGGTCGAGGTCTTACAGCTCCCAGGAGCAGTCAACCTGTGCCGTCCTCAGGAGCCAGGGTGCTGGACGCAGGGGAGGGGTGAAACGGGGGTCCGGTCGGAGTCGCAGGCGCCCGCAGGTGGCCGGATGCACTCAGAAGAACTCGTCCAGCAACTGATAGAACTCGATCCTGGCCCGGTCCGGACTCTCGAGGCCGTACGCATGGAAGAAGGGCATCACCCACCGGGGGCCCAAGTTGTGGCGAATGCTCCTGGCCGCCAGAGCCAGGTCTCTGTACCGGTCCGCGATGCCCGCCTCGCCGAGGTCGACAAAGCCGCTGATTCTCCCATCTCTGATGATCACGTTCGGCAGACAGTAATCGCCGTGGGTAAAAACCAGGTCCTCTTCGGGGGGCCGGGTCCGAAGGAGTTCCTTGTACAGCTCCCGGGCAGTTCTCCCCCGCCTGGCCGGGTCAAAGTTGGTCTCGTCAACTAGGCCGTCCAGCATGCGCCGGTGGGCCCGTGCTATCTGAGCCTCCAACCTCGCGTCAAACGGGCAACTCTCGGTCCTTACCGAGTGGATCAGCCTCAGCCCCTGAGCCAGCATAGCCACCAGCGAGAGCGGGTCTTGTCCAAACGACGGGTCGCAGGCAGGCACGCCCTCAACTTCCGAGATCAGCAGGTACTGCCAATCGCGGTCTTCCTCATAGCTCAGGACTCTGGGGACGGGCAGCTTTCCCTGCAGCCACACGAGCCGGTCCTTCTCCCCGCACAGATCGGGCCCGGTGCCGATTCTGGAGCATTTCAGGTAACAGGTCTCCTGTGTGTTGGGTGCGGTCAGGCGGAATACTCGGGACGCCGACGCCCCGAGAGTCACCTCACGCCAGGTTTGCGTCCGGAGCAGGTTTGTGAGCAGGCGAGGCCCGGGCCCACGACCCGTCCGCGGCAGCTGGCAGGGGAACGGGGCGCCAATGCCCGTGTGGTTGTGTATTCTCCCCTGGCTGGCCACCCGTGTTCTTCCTCCACACCGCAACGTTGTGCCGGGTGGTAATTCGCGCCTGCAGCAGCGTACTCCTCCGGCGTGGCGGGCACTTCAACGTTACCTGAAGGTAAAGACGGACGACGGGTAGGTGACCCGTTGGGCCGAAGTGCAATCCGGGCCTGACAAGTGCGGCCTATTCTTCAGGCCGTTTGACTCGCACGGTTTTACCGCGTCCCGTGCGGCGGCGCTTGCGGGGAACCCTAACTTCCAGGATTCCGTCGCAGTAGCTGGCCACCGCGCCGGCCGGGTCCAGGTCTGGCCCGAGGGGTATGCGCCGGTAGTAGCTGCCAGTGGGACGCTCCCGTACCAGCGGCTTGCGGTCGGGTCTCTCTGGTGACCGGATGGAAGCCTCCAGGATCAACTCCCCGCCGTCCCAGGTGAGGTCCAGGGTGTCGATGTCTATGCCGGGCACGTCGGTGATGATCACGTAGTCACCGTTTTCCTGGTACACGTCGGCCCGGGGAGCCCAGGTTCCGGCCGGGTACCCCCAGGGGGTCGGCGTGGGCATTCCCGCGGGGGGGGCAGGATACCCGCCCAGGTAGGCGGGAGGCGAGGGATAGCCGGGAGGGGTTGGGGTAGGCAGGGGTGGAGCCGGATGGAAGGTGGGAGGGGGATAGGCCGGGACCGTGCCCGGGATGGGAGAAGAGGGACCGGGCACAGGCGTGGCGAATGCAGGTCGCACGGGGAACTGACGACCGGCGGGCTGGCGTTCGCCAGCGTGGCCGCCACGGTTTTTGTCGCGCTCCCGCTCGGGCATGGACGTCCCCCTCCTCAATGTCCCGGTTGACGACGCGCCGGTTGACGATGTCTCTGTTTACGTAATCAGTAGATCCGGGTTGACTTTCCCGGCTTATTTTCCCTGCACTCTGTCACGTTATACGATGGGGAGGGTTTTGGTTGCGGATCATAGACCTGCGCAGCGACACGGTTACGGTTCCGACGCCGGCCATGCGGGAGGCCATGGCGGAGGCCGAAGTGGGAGACGACGTTTACGGGGAGGATCCCACGGTCATCCGGCTGGAACAGCTGGCGGCAGAGCGTATGGGCAAAGAGGCCGGGCTGTTCTGCGTGTCCGGGACCATGGCCAACCAGGTGGCCGTGATGACCCACACCCGGCGGGGGGACGAGGTGATTCTCGAGGAGGAAGCCCACATTTACTACTACGAGGCGGGTGCCCTGGCCGTCCTGTCCGGGGTGCAGCCCCGGCTGGTGAAGGGGCGGCAGGGTATGATCGATCCAGATGATCTGGCGAAGGCCCTGCGTCCTCCCAACATCCACTACCCGCCGCCCACGTTGCTCTGCCTGGAGAACACCCACAACCGGGCCGGGGGCACGGTGATGACCCCCGAACTCACGAGGGCTCTGGCGGACGTGGCCCGCAGCCGGGGACTGGCGGTGCACCTGGACGGGGCCCGCATTTTCAACGCGGCGATTCGCCTGGGTTGCGATCCGCGGGAACTGGCCGCTCCGGCTGACTCGGTGATGTTTTGCCTTTCCAAGGGTCTGGCGGCGCCGGTGGGGTCGGTGCTCTGCGGGTCGCGGGAGTTCATAGAGCGGGCGCGACGCAACCGCAAGATCCTGGGAGGGGGCATGCGCCAGGCGGGAGTGGTTGCCGCCGCGGGCGTGGTGGCCCTCGAGACGATGGTGGACCGTCTCGCTGAGGATCACGCCAATGCGCGCCTGCTGGCCGGCCTCATTTCCGAGGAACCCCTGTTCCGCGTGGACATGAACACGGTGCAGACCAACATCGTGCTCTGCTGGCTCACGCGCGGCAACGCGCACGAGTATGTGCTCAGGCTGGCCGCGCGCGGGGTGAAGGTGAACGCCACCGGACCCGACCGCATCCGGCTGGTGACTCACAAGGACGTTTCCCGCGCTGACATCGAGGAAGCCGCCGCTATAATGAAGGAAGAAGCGCGCCGGCTCACGGCGTGATCCGGCCGGCTCCTGCACCGGAAGGGCACAGGGACCGGGCTGTCGGCCGGCGCGGGGTGCCCGCGCGGAGGTAGTTGGATGGACCTGTTCGAGCAGGCCCGGGAGGAAAGGATGAAGAAAGAGGCGCCGCTCGCGGCGCGTATGCGACCTCGCACGCTCGACGAGCTGGTGGGGCAGGAGCACATCGTCGGGCCCGGCACCCTGTTGCGCCGGGCCATCGAGTCGGACCGGCTTTTCTCCAGCATCATCCTGTGGGGGCCGCCGGGGACGGGTAAGACCACCCTGGCCACGATCGTGGCCCTCACCACCCGCTCGCACTTTGAGACCCTCAGCGCCGTGCTGGCGGGGGTGGCTGATGTGCGGCGGGTGGTGGCCGAAGCCAGAGAAAGGCGGACCTTGTACGGGCAGCGCACCATCCTGCTGGTGGACGAAGTGCACCGGTGGAACAAGGCCCAGCAGGATGCCCTGCTCCCCCACGTGGAAGACGGCACCGTGGTCTTGATCGGCGCCACCACCGAGAACCCCTACTTTGAGGTGGTTCCCCCGCTCCTGTCCCGTTCGCGCGTGTTCCGGCTTCGTCCCCTGACCCCCGCGGAGATCGCCCTGGTCCTGCGCCGCGCCCTGACCGACCCCGAACGCGGCTACGGGGGCCGACGGGTAGAGGTAACGGGGGAAGCACTCGAACACCTGGCCCGGGTGGCGGATGGAGACGCCCGCGCGGCGCTCAATGCCCTGGAACTGGCGGTGGAATCCACTCCTCCCGGCGAGGACGGAGTCATCCGGATCGACCTGGGCGTCGCACAGGAATCCATCCAGCAGAGGGCGCTGCGTTACTACAAAGGTGCCGACGAGCACTACGACACCATAAGTGCCTTCATCAAGTCGGTGCGGGGCTCGGACCCCGATGCCGCCCTTTACTGGCTGGCCAAGATGGTGCACGCCGGGGAAGATCCCAGATTCATCATGCGGCGGTTACTCATCCTGGCGGCCGAGGACATCGGCCTGGCGGACCCCATGGGTATCGTGGTGGCGGCCGCCTGTGCCCGCGCCCTGGAGTGGGTGGGGCTGCCGGAGGCGCAGTACCACCTGGCCCAGGCCACCGTTTACCTGGCCACCGCCCCCAAGAGCAACTCGCTGGGCGGATACTTCCAGGCTCTGGCCAGGGTGCAGGAGCAGGGCGAACTCGAGGTGCCGGACCACCTCAAGGATTCGTCCCGGGACGGTGAGGCGCTCGGGCACGGTCGGGGCTACCTTTACCCCCACGACTTCCCGGGCCACTTCGTGCCCCAGCAGTATCTCCCCCCGGCTCTGCAGGGTCTCACCTTTTACCGCCCCGGCGACGAGGGGTTCGAGCAGGAGATTGCCCGCCGCCTGAGCGCCTGGGCCGCCCGCAAACACTCCCCGCCTCCTCCATCGCCCTGAGCACCGTGTGGAGCGCGGGGGTGCTTGGGGTAGCGGCGGCCCTGTGGCTACGGTGTCACATGGAGTAACCAGAATATCGTGTTCCTGCCCCCGCCCAGGTCCCAGGGGACGTGATAGCGGTCGGCAGAATGGCTGTTCACGAGGACGCATCCATGGTGATCCTTTCCGACCACGACCATCAGGTGTTCTATCACTCCTCCCTCCTCGAGGGCGATGACGTCGCCGGGTAGCAGTTGCTCCACTGCGCCGGCCACTTCCCCATGGGTGCCCTTCTTGAGGCACTCGAACCGGCCCGTGGTGAGCATATGCTGGACGAAGGCGTGTGCCTGGATCCAGGCCCGGGTGGGAGCCCCGTTCCGATAGCACCAGGTATCATCGGTCGGGATGTTTCCCGCTTCGGCGTCCGCCAGCACCTGGGAGACAAAGTTGGTGCAATCGCCCCCCAGGAAGGTGAAGTCCCGGTAGCGGGGGCAGTACCTCCCGGCGTTTCCGGCCACCGTGACCCCGCAATACCGGTCTGCGTATGTCACAGCCGCCTCGCGGTTGTAAGGAGCCGGGGTGGAGACATGCCCTTGCGCTGTTGGTGCCGAGATCGGTGCTTTCCCCGGTCCTGGGGCCGGATGAGGGTATGCCAGCGTCGAAGCTATGGGGGTGGCGGACGAAACGCGGCTGCTGCCGAAAGGATCCCAGTACCAGTCCCGACGGATCAACCAGCGTTCTCCACGGCGGGCCAGTTCCAGCCAGTGGATGGTCCTGACTCCCATCTGGTTCGTAGCGGAACCGTCCCGGTAGCCGTAAGTGAGGAGCAGGTTGTAACACACGGAGCCCCAGGCGCCATCTCCGCTCGTGCCAGCATCCACGACCCGGATGTGGTTCTCGGCCATGGCAAGTTGAATCCCTCTCGATGCAGCCCACTGGTGCACGGAGGTCACCCTGCGTTTTTCCTGCTCCAGCGCCCAGTTGCCCGTTCGGCTGGTGATATCGTAAAAGGTGGCGCAGGCCTGGACGTCGGCATGCACCAGCCAGCGAGTGCGGTTTTCGAACAGTCTCTCCAATTCCTCGATGACCATCGCTTTGTCAGCAACGGCGGGCAAGGTCCGGGCATACACGGCCAGGACCAGGGTGCTCAGCATGATTGCCAGGCAGGTTAAAGGCAACCTGGAACTGGCCATTTCCGCACCACCTGGCTCTGCGGCGCCGCACAATGTATATGCGCGCGCATCGGCTCGCATTGCGGCATCGTGGTGCTGCGGTTTCCAAACGAGGCGTCGGTAGCCTCGGTCAACAAGGAACTCCTCGTTCGTAGCCCTCTCTGCCACGGGATGAGCGATCAACAACTCCCTGTAGCAGCGGGTACTTGACAGGAGCGCGGGCTGGTTGTATTGTTACGGTACGGGGGTATGGTATCCTCGGCTACTCGGTGGGTGAGGCGGAGGTTTTGCCCGCCCACAGGAGGGTGAGACTCATGGGGACCGAGAGTTCGAGCTACGATTACGGGTTTTGGGCGGCGGTGCTGGTTAACACGGCCTTTGTGCTCGGCTTCGCGGCTGCGTTCCTGGCTCCGGTGCGGAAGAGGGAGTGGAGATCGCTGGGAGTCGTGTCTGCTTTCGTGGTGGCCCTTTTCACTGAGATGTACGGGTTCCCGCTGACGATATACGTCCTGACTTCGGTCCTGGGGGTCCGTCTGCCGGTGTCAAATCCTTTTGCCCACCAGAGCGGGCACCTGTGGGCCTCCGCTGTTTTCGGCCCGCAGTTCACGGCCGTTTTCTGCACGCTGGGAAGCATTCTCATGCTTGCTGGCCTGG